>JAICSL010000086.1 GCA_025936955.1 Nitrososphaeraceae archaeon | reverse complement strand
TATTTGTTCATGTTGTTGTGAATTCTGTAGTTCGCAAACACCACTAGTTCCAAGTCGATATCCTGATGGACAGGGATTTGATATCGATTGATTTTGTGCTGAGAGTTGTTGCTGTTCACATATTCCACTCGTACCTATCGCGTATCCTTGCGGACATGGATTTTGACACTTGCCATTTGATCCCATCATATATCCTTTTGGACATGGATTTGTTATTTGCGATAGTTGACCTATTGCTTTTTGTATAATGACGTGATTTATCTGCAATACAAATAAGTATAGTACCAATGGAATTAGTATTGTAATTACTAAGAATATTGTATTATTACTAATACAGGAGAATTTCATTGAAGTCTATATTAATATGTTTTAATTAAGGATTGTGTATCCAGATTTTATCAGATTTGAATGAACAATAATTTCTACTGTTAGTAAAACAATATGATATAGAAAGATACGGTACTCAGTCCCACGTTTCGATTATACCTTTTTCACAAGTCTCTTATGAGGACTCAAGTCGGATGGGCCCAGAGGGATGTAATACACTAATATATGTAATCCACTCTCAAAGTACAACTTATTTATCGGCTATTTGGGAAGCTGGCTGCGAGCTATCTTACAATCAGATATAACCACTTCGTTTTGGAACATATGACACAACCATTGCATTATGTTTTTTGGACTAAAAACCATGTTAATATTATGGAATACCATAAGTGGCTGAAAATTCGATCGAACCTAATTTGAAAAAATAGATATAGACATTAGTGGAGACAAACAGAAGATCTTATTATTTGATTCTTCACCAGAGAGATTATTTTTGGTCTTGATATATTTGTTATTTTCCTTTTCTACATCTAGTAGAATAAAGTGTAAGTGCTCAACCTATTAAATAGAAGACATTCTTCCAAGTACGTAATTTAAATTTCTAGATTTTTATCGATGGCAGCAGGCTATTCTGGGTAGAAAGTGAGGCCAAAAAAAGAAAAAGGATGATGACATTAATAATAACGGCAATGAGTGAAGTTTGGAATAAAGTCTACAAATCAGATATTGCCTTCTTTGGAGAGGAACCTAGCAACTTTGCCTTACTTTGTTTTAACCATATGAAAACCAACAATGTAACTAGATTATTGGAGTTAGGAGCAGGCCACGGTAGAGATACAACTTTTTTTGCATCAAATGGAATTGAAGTGGACGCATTAGACTATTCTATTATTGCTGTTGAATTATTAGATAAAATAGCAAAGAAAAAAAGATTACCAATAAAAACTCAAATCTTTGATGTGAAGAATCCGCTACCCTTTCCTGATAGCTTCTTTAATGCTGTATATTCACACATGCTTATTAATATGAAGTTTTCATACAATGAACTGCATTTTATATTTTCAGAGATAAGAAGGGTACTTAAACCGAAAGGTTTGAACTTCTTTTCTGTCAGAAACCATCACGATAAATTATACGGCAAAGGTAAAGAAGTAGGTAGAGGAATCTACGATATAAAAGGCTTTGAAATTAGGTTTTTTACAGAAAAAGAGATACGAGATCTGGCAAGTGAAGCCGGCTTTGAGACACTCTGGATAAGAGAAGAATATGAAGAGCCAGTTACACTTTACCTTGTATCAACCAGAAAAAGTATATCCTAGATCTAGTCTAAATTAGAGAATTACTTCTTTTTACCATTATTTAGCTACAGTTTCAACATCGGTTTTAAACACCTGAAGATTGAACAGAACCTCAGATTTTATGATAGCAGAGCCAATGGAATCAAAATAGTAAGTATGCTAAAAATAATAACTATGCTATAACGCCTTTGTTTAAGTATTTAAGAGTAATTCTAGTCATCACGCTAGAGAGATTTCAAGTATCATCTAATTAGAAGAGGTAAAGACCTGCAAAAGCTGCTATTTAGAACACAAATAACATAGAGCTGTTACGTAGGTCATATTACAATAACTATGAAAGTACTAGATCTGCTGCTGTGGTAATTTTTGCCGTTGCTGTAAATCATATGAAGATTTTAAGCCATTCTAGATCACCTAAATGGGTTTATTCGTCTCATTTTTTACGGAGTTGATTTTCGAGTAAAAAGTATTTTTAAAAGCATTACAATGATCCTTGAATGAGTAACATACGTGTATACAGGTTTTTGCATATACTATCTACACCTGGAGATATATGAAACAATTAAGAATTAGATAATTAGACACATAATCAATTATACTTTCAGTAATTATATAATTATCAGCATATTAAATGATACATGAAAAAGATTTATTGCACTTTGTGTATATAATGCATATGGATATGAGTACTATCTGTAGACTCTGTGGAAACAAGTCACACGCTTATGCTATAGAATGTTCTTGCTGTGGGAACACTTATTGCTCTGACAGATGTAAAGAACTAGATCACCAAGTAAAATTTACTCATCATGAATGGCACGATTATAAACACATTTATGAAAAAATAATGAATATAGATGCAGATATTAGGTTAGTTACAATTTGTGATATCAATGGTAAAATCATGTATTCTGACTACCGGGAAGGTATGGAGAACTTACTTACTCCAGAAGAAAGCAAGAAGTCTTTGAAGCTAGCAATCGATGCATGGAAAACACGAAGGAACTTTTGCTCCAAAGATTGGAAAATGCAAATATGTTTTGGCAGAATATGAAAAGGTCAAACGTATTACTGCACCTTTTGGCAAGAACCACCTCATATATTTAACTACAGAAGTGAAAGCTCCTCATCCCAATATAATTCGTAAGCTTGAAGAGTTAGAATTGGCATTACAGAAACAGGATTATTAAAGTAGATGTGTGATGATGTGTTAGCATACGTGCGAAGTAATAGTGAGACTCATCATTATCCTCCTCAACTTTCCAATCCTGTTGCTTCTATTCTTGAGAAAGCTAATTCAATATTTGTCCTTTCGCCTGTTCTCTCTTCAAAGTTGTTTATGTATTGTGGAATTAACATGATATGAATTCATTAACCAATTTCTTTTACAGATCTAAATCATCCGACGACCGTATACAATCATATAAACCAAGTCAATCCGACACAAAATAGACATAACCATTTTATCAATGCTTATTATAATGTTTGCTTTAATCAGTTGATATGGATGGGAAAACCAATGGATTAGTTGAATAAAAAATCAACAGGCTTGGACTAAGAATTCCTCCACCGTTACAAGTACTCCAGTCTGTAAGAACCCCTCCTACTTGGATCCGCATTCGAGGATACATCGCGTACTTATCAGGTCATGGACCTCAAAGTCCCGACGGCACTATTGCCGGTCCATTTGGAAAGATAGGCGAAGAACAGTCACATATATCCGAAATATCTATAGAGCAAGGCTATCAATCCGCAAAAATGGTAGCATTGTCAATGTTAGGTACATTGAAACGGGAACTTGGGATGTTGGATAAGGTGGCTGCATGGCTTCTGGTCAGAGTCATGGTGAATACGGTACCTGGTTTTGCAAAGACAACGCATGTTGCTGACGGCTTTTCTGATCTCATAATCTCCCTCTATGGTAAAGACAAAGGGGACGATGCTCGATCGGCCATAGGAGTGCAAGCATTACCATTAAACCTGCCTGTCATTGTAGAGGCAACAGTGGAAATAACCTGCTAAATATTAGGCCAGTTAATGCTATAGCAATAATAACTGCTATGATAGTTTTAATCAGATGTTCTCCAATGAAGGGAAGTATATAAAGTCACATAATCGGTACAAGGCCAAATACATGATACTATGATATATTATTCTCAATCTAATGACTGTTTGACACTAATAGGTAAATATCAATTATTATCTGCTATTGCAGTTCTTGCTTTGTATTTCTCACTTGTGCTACTACTGTACCCTCACACTGTAACCTAAAAACTTTATGAATGTTTCAATCTTTAATCTTTCTGCTTCTATTCTATCTTTGGTAGAAACAGTAGGATCCAAAGGTATATTATTACAATTCTGGATACTTTGCAGCAATCTCTTCATCATCTCATCTTTTCATGCGATCTTCTAAATGTGATTCTCTGAATTGTTTTATTTGGCAAAAAGGCAGGTATTAGAACTAGAACAAAAGGAAAAGGACTTAGCTGAGTATACACAGAAGAAAATCCTGTTGCGATCAAGTATACTACTATTCCAAGCAGTGTTCTTCTGGATAACGTAGTCTTGCTAATAGGATTTAAATTTTCATATAGCAATCTGCCATGATGACTTGTAGTAACGTATCTCCATTGAGCGTAAAGCAAAGAAGATATTACAATAGAATTACCACCGTATACTAAAATTGACATTTCTAATTCTCTGTATTCGCCTAATAGAGATGTAGAAAAAGGTATTAGACATATTGCCATCAAGAACATCATGTTTATCCAGATAAGGCCACGATTCGAATGTTTAATGTAATGAAATTGTCTGTGATGAGCCACCCAATATATAGCCAAAATTACAAAACTAATCACAAAACTGAGCATCTTTGGCCATAAATCAAATAGTCTCTTAACTAGCTCGGTTCCAGCAGCAACGTTACCTATAGCATAATGAGATGATATTTGTGGGACACTGATATCTAAAACTAATAAAGTCATAACGACTGCAAAAATCCCATCCGTAAGAAATTCTATTCTGTTTTTGCTGACTATTTCATCATTCATGTATAATCACTTTAAAATATTATGAAGACTATTTACGTCTAGCTTATCATTATACAGCCTGCCTCATATTCATAATACTGCACATGTAGTACTGGTAATTCCAATACAATGGTTAGATAAATCTGGATTCTCGCTTATTGTCATCTTTAAAGATTTGATAAAGCCCGGACCTGAAGCATATCAGTAACTATTGAACTAGTGATATTGTAGAAATGGTCCTGCTGTGTGCATTAATGAAATCAGCCATCCATAAGTAACAGATGTTTTCTACATGTGGGTACTGTATGTATGCCATAAATAAAATGAAACCGTCAGGATATCAATAATCATTAAGCATTGGAGTAAATGCTCTATACTCTTTAATAATCTGTTAGAGGAGATATATAAAGACACATCCAGTTGAATAACACTGCTCCTCATTCTTTGCCTCCTGCTTCTGAAATTACAGAGATACTGTATGGTAACGACAATATTCTCAAAAGGACACTAGAGACATATTCATGGATAAAAGAAAGGTTGGAAGGTTCTATTGATAATGCTGGTCCAGCAATTCATGTAATATATGATCCGATATGGAATGGATTAGTTCAACTCAAAGAAAAGGATGTGAAGATAAGAGTAGTAACAGAGATTACGGTAGATAGTATTTCCTATTGCAAAAGATTATTGGAGGTTAGTGAAACTCGTCATCTAGATGGGGTCAGAACTAATTTTGCAATAGCTGATGGTAAAGAATCTTTACTTCATGGAGTTTCAGAGGAGAAAAATCCTCTCTCTCAGGCTATTGTAACGAGTGTAAAAGTGCTTGTAGAAGCACAAGAATCTCTGTTTGAGAATTTATGGAAGAGTGCAATTCCAGCTCAGGTTAAAATCAAGGAAATAGAAGACGGACTAAAGCCCCAGTTTATAGAAACATTAAAGGATCCTCTCGAAGTACAAAAAGTTGTCTATGATCTCGTAATATCAGCCAAACAAGAAATCCAGATGTTATTGTTACCTAGTAATAACAATAGTACTAACAAGTTTTTGACAGAAGAACACAAACAAGTAATGATACAATTATTCAAAGTAGCAATTCTCCGTGGACTAAGAGTTAGAATACTTACATCTAATAACATGCAAAACCAACTAAAAAAAACAATTGAAGAACGACGAATAGCCATAATGGAGAAACTTAGGCAGCGGAATCATGAACAAAAAAAGAAAGGAATAGAAAAGAGAGGAGGATCAGTAGGAGTTCTTGCACAGGAAAAAATCGAAATTCGTTTGATTGACAAGCTACATCAGCAACGGCGTTTACAAACTAAAGTTTCATTTCTAATTGTAGATTCGAAAGTATGCTTGGTAGAGGATCTAAAAGTACACAATGAGAACAATAGTAAAAACAATAACTCTGACGAAGTGCTATCTTTGGCTACTTACTCAAATAGTGATTCAACTGTATTAGCTTATAGTTCAATTTTCGAAACGTTATGGACCCAAACGGAAATAAATACACAAAGTATCAGATGATTTAGAAAAGTGCAGTTGGACGTATCTATCGAAAAACCTGGTTTGTTGTTGTTATCTCTTCAGTTTCCTCTTCCTGCTCTTCTTCTAGCTGATCTTTGTCTTAATAATAATCAGGCTCATTTGATTCTTCTTTCTCATCTTCATTGCTACCCAGTCCTGAAGTCATCTTGGACTTGTCCGATGATACTAACCTGATGGCATCATCCACCACCCTAGCATTTGTAAGTAAATCCAGCTTCATAGAATAGCACTCAAGCTAATGATATTGCGTGAATCTTTTCTTTTTTTACCAACATATTCTAACAACCTTCTCAACTCTTCTTTAGTTCAACAGAATCGATATTTGTAATGATTAACTATGAATACAATATTCAAGATACTAGAAGGGTCCAGAGGGATGCGGCTGAAAATTCAATCGAATCTACTTTGAAATATTATTTAAAATGAGTGTAGGGGATAAATAGATGATGTGATCTATATTCAGTAAACTTCTCATCTAATATTATTCGATTATGTTGTATATTTATTTGGGCCCCTAGGTATGTGAATCAAATTTGACGCTATATTTGGGCCTAGAAACAATGTAGACAAAATCCATTCATAAAGCTACCAAAAGCAATGGTACGACCAATAGTAACGAATGTTTCATTAAGTTTTGGTAGACATAGTAATAAATAAATTATATGTGTTTGTGAACTAGAGGAATCAACTTAATGAACCTGCTGTTGTATCTTCCGTAAGTGTCACTCTCTTAAATTAAGCTATAGTTAGTGAACGAAATTCATTACTGCATAGTTTGATAAATTTGCATATTTGTTTATATTCATTCGAGATTACTGCGTTATATAGAAGGAATCGCTGTTTCCATCATATCCAAGGTTTGACAT
>JAICSL010000292.1 GCA_025936955.1 Nitrososphaeraceae archaeon | reverse complement strand
TGATAATGCAAAGTACGGATCCATCAGCGATCATGACAATAGATCAAAACGTTTACCTCTTCTAAGTGCAATTGCTTTTGCTGATGATTTATCTCTTGCTCCTCGTCTGTTTGTAGGGGTATTTTGTGGCAAAGACGTTCCATGCTCATCTACAATCTCAACATGACAGTCCTTAAATTTTGTTACTATCATATAAGCAAGCTGTTTTGCCATAGTAATGTTACCGTCACCAATCCTGACAATCTTCTTTTTTGATACTATTCCTGTTAATAAAATTGCTATCAGCTTTATCGTTGACTCAAGTGAAGACTCTAGAAAACTCTCAATTTCATTGTGGATATAAATTACAGAAATACCAATCCTATTTCCAGGATCAATGCCTATGGTCAACTGATCATCATGATAAGATCCCATAATAGACCGTAAAATTTTTGCCTTTAAGAGAACAGGATACCTATCTACCTCTGTATCCAGAAGAACATCTTTTCTCCTAACAATTAATGCTTCGTCTTTTGTGGTAATGATGATTTTAGCACTAGATGCAGCTGCCTGTTCGGGGGATAAGGATTCAAACTCTAAATCCATTAATCTTAATGCATTGATGATTTTATAATATGGTCGGCCATAAACAGTAGCCACAGCAACCTTATGTTGTAGGAACTCCCTGCTCAGGGGCGTTTCATCGAAATAATTGAACGAAATTTATTATTAAACCTTATGGATCAAAATATATAGAATACAAAAGCACAATTATTTAATCTGTTCTAGCTACAAGACATTAATATAACTAATTTTAACTTTTAGCGTCCAGAATAGTAGGATTTTCGCTTAGAATTAACGTCACAACCCTTTCAACCGCTTTGCCATAAGAAGAATCAATATTTTTTTTTATTTTAGCAAGAATTTCATCTGCTTCCTTGACAATTACTGAGGATTCTTCTTCAGCTTCTCTTTTTGTATCATCAATAATTTTTTTTGCCTCTTTATCAGCGATAGTAATAATTTGTTGCTTTAACTTTTCGATTTCTTCATTAGAATAAGCTATAAGGCGCTTTTTCATTTCTCCTACTCTGGAAGTAAGATTATCAATATCATCTTCAAGATCTGATAGTGCACTAATAATATATTCAATGGATGATGACTCTTGTTCCAAACCAAATCATCATCAATGCAATTAATAGGGATATTAAACCCTTACTTAGATACATTTAAGAATATAACATTTTGTATAACAATCTTTGTAACTAAATTTGATCTTATTTTTTAGCCGAACATATGTCCTAATCTTTTGTATCTAATAACTTTCGAATTTTGCTAAGCGAATATAACAATATGTTTAACATTATATTGATTCTTTGCAGAATATGGATAATAATAACATAATCCAGTAATATCTGGTAGAATATGAATAATATATCTTAATTTTGATTTATCAAGCTATTATACTATACTATTAAATGTTGAATACCAAAATTATGCTAATAAGAGTATCCAATACCAAATTAATATTTATAATGGAGGTTGAATTTCCCTTACGCTGAAATTCTTAATGCTCACATTCGTTGCAGTATCCCATCTAAATGTAGCAATTGGACCACCCCAAGTTATAAGCTGATCCGGTGTTCCTCCACAATACGTACCTTGATTCCCCCATCCTCTAGTATCAACAAATTCGTTTATTTTTGCCCAGTTTCCATTGTTATTTGCATCAAACCATGACTCAACTTTTACTACAGTTTTTCCGTTTTGCTGAAAGTTATATACTATATATTTTAATCCTACCCACTTGCCTTGTATAGAACTACTTACTGTTTTAAGAGGTGTAAATGAGTAGCCACCAGAGTGCCATTGTTCTTTAGCAAAACGTGTTTTACCAGAGAAGAAATACATGATATCACCTTTATATCCCACACCTTCACAGGGTTTGCTATCAGTGTGAACTCCGCCACGATTATACCAAGCAAAGTTGTCATCAGAAGGAGAAGAGATTAGCTTTACAATTCCAGTCATTTCCACATTTTTCCAGTCATTAGGTGATTGCATATAGCCTTTGGCAGATAACTGCTGCTGATTATAAGTGGTAATTTTATCCGGATGATATCCAGAAGAAGTATAGACTTCAAGTCTTACTTTGTTTGAAGTGATTTTATAAGATCCATCAGAATTCTTCGTTAATGTAACATGGGGTCCAAATCGTGTATCGCTAGTTGGATTCTGCATATTCATATACCATTGTTCGCCTCCAGATTTGGTGAGATAAATTTCCTTTACTCCAAATTTATCTAATGTGTTGGTTGTACTGGTTGTGCTAGTTCCTGTCTTAAAGGGGAAAATTGATGGTGAGTCCATTATACCAACTGCGTATGCTACTCTACTACTAATTTGATTTAAATTGCTCAAGGATAACACTAATATCATTATACCAATAACAGTAACTGACTTTGAGATGTCCCAAAATTTGGATATATTTATCATTTATCCTATTTTCTGTATCTAAACAAATATTTATGTAAACCCATCACTTATATCAAAATTACCTATTAGACGTTTTGAGCTATGATATATATTGATAGAAAGTAAATAGGTTCTCTTATAGTGCATTGAACTAATAAAAAATATTCTTACCATATTTTGCAATAATTATATTAGTTGATTGTTCAATTCAACACCATTCAAATTTGATGCTGGTAATCGATATAACACTAATATATAGAATGACTATTAATTGTATTAATTGCATAAAAGAGAAATAGGCATTACAGAATTCCTTAATTTAATAATAATTGATTCTAAAGGAATAGATTGGATAATTTAGAATGTAGAAATTCTGATGTCAT
>JAICSL010000399.1 GCA_025936955.1 Nitrososphaeraceae archaeon | reverse complement strand
CAGGGAGTTGCTCTCAATTCTTGAAACGTCTAATATATCATCTGTAAGTTGTCGCAATCTTTTTGCATTTCTAACTATAATATCTAGTAATTCATGTTCTTGCGCATCTTTTGTAGCGCACTGGAGAACTTCTGATATGCTGAGTATTGGCTGAATAGGATTTCTTAACTCGTGAGCTGCTATATTTATGAAGTCTTTTTGCATTTTATCTGCCCTTTTTAGTTCCTCATTTAGTGTTCGCTCGTTCCAAAGCAACTCAAATACGGATTTAAAAGCTTCTACACTAGGTTTACTGTTAGAATAAATGCTAAATCCGATCGCTTGTGAAAATTCAAGTTCAAGTGGTTCTCTAAGTTCAGCACTGAAAAACCTTTCACCATCTACTATGAACATTCCATATGCGGAGTTGTTACCTTTTAAAATTCTGATATTAGGTGTACTAGTTAACATTTTTTTTGGAATTTCTTCGTTCTCTGAGGATAAAGGGCAGATTATTTTTATTTGTACATCATCATTTTTTTGCGATACCTGCACTAGATGATCAATAACCCCTAGTCTATCCATTCTCACCATTGCCCTAGGATTAGGAAGTAACAAGAGACCTTCTTTCCGTACTGATTTTGCCAAATCTATAAGAATTTCGCTTGCTTTTTTGTGATCTGCTATAACTTCAAGAAATTCTGGTTCTAATCCTTGTTCTATAGTTGCTATTCTCTCTTTGGCGTCAATTCCATTGTTCCACAATTCTTCAAAAATAAATATAAATTGATGTATGTATGGCTGTTCATTACTTATCAAAAGACTTTGAATCATTTCTTGTTCAGATCCCATTTTCTCTGCTGTAGTCATCATCTCTTTATCTGAAACAGCAAAATCTATTGGTGGCATATTCTTGACATGCCTTACTTGGACACCTACACTAAGAAACTTCTTAATCATATCTAAGCTGGACCGATCTATACTAGTTACTAATTTGATTCCTTTATGCTCACCTCTTCTATGTTTTTCCATTACCTTTTGGAATGAATCAAAGTAATTGTTATAGAATAATCGAATACCAGCAGATCTGGAGCAGACTAAAAATTCATTTGAGTATTGCAAAATCTCTTTTCCTTTCTTGAGGATCTCTTCAACGTCTTTTAGGATCTTAATTTCTTTTAAGACAGTGCCTAAATATTGCTTGATATCATATTCTGTAAGAGATGAGTCAACTCCTGTTTGTTCTCTGAGAACTTGCCGCTGCTTGTTTACTGTGTTAAGAATCCTCCTTTGTATTTCCTGTTGTATCTTGGGGACACCAAGAACATCCACCAATTTAGCTACCTCGATGGCTGATTTTCTTATTGATTGCCTTAACGAATTATCTTGTGATATTGAGATAGCAGATGAGTATAACCCTATAGTAAAGAAATAAGATGACAGGAGAACTAGTGAATGAGCAGCTACTCCGTATGTTTGTTGCAGAGCAGAAACCTCATTTGCAATGCCAATGGTTGCAATGCCTATTGCAGCAAT
>JAICSL010000079.1 GCA_025936955.1 Nitrososphaeraceae archaeon | reverse complement strand
AAAGGGATGTCATAAATTTGTGTTTCATCTATATCCATTCTTTCAGGAATGCTTAGACCGAAATTTTCTAAACTCTCGTAACCCTTATTGTCCGTCTTTTTACTTTCATTCATTAAACTCTTATATTCACCCAAGATATCCTTTCCCTCTACAATGTCCTTTGTTGTCTCGTAGATATTTTTGTCTCTTTGTCTTGCTGTAACTATTTTTTCAAGTTCCCTTACCAGATCATTTTGGTTCATAGATAGGCCAATCCTTGTTCTGGGGGCAATAACTGGGATTGAAATAAGCGAATCTATTTCAAGTATTTTGAGTATCTGCGGTATATGTTGTTCAATCCATCGAGTGTCATAATTATTATCTACTCCCTTTACTACTACACTATTTGCAAGCTCTGAACCATTTTTCACTTTATCAAAGAGACTACCGTATAATTCACCTTTCAGATAGCCTGTTAAGAAATACTGGGAAAATGCTTCAATAATTTTGTATTTCCCATATAGAGAATTTAGAAGCGGACGAGATAGCCATGAAATACCTTCATTGAAAATAACCTCTTTTGTCATCCCATTCCAATCTTTAAGGCCAAGGATCTCCACACGTTTGGTTTCGACAGTATTTAGAAGAAACCCGAAAGCATGTTCATAACTTAAAACTTTCGTTGAATAACGCATACGCATTGATTCATACCACAAGGCAACTCGCCATTGTCGATATTTTTGAAAACTAGTTCCTGGATAATAATCGAGGGCGGGAAGTATAATCTGATTTTTTTCAGGTTTTGAAATAGGTATTGTATTCTTCTTTAGCACTATAACAACCTTAGAGTTAGCCGACCATCTCCTTGCCAAAAAGGTAGCAATGTCCAGTAGAACATCATTCCTCATTAGCACATCATCAGTTCCAGTATAAGACAAATGTTAGTCACCAAAAATTGATGTTATCATGTCTATAACTTTTTGATATTCTACCTCACCCCATTGATCATAAGCATTAGCATAGACAATTTCCGCCCCATATCTAGCAGACACTCCTGTATTGAGCAGTTTAGCAAAAGCAATAGTCTCTCTTAAACTAGGACTGTAATACAGTTCTTCTACAGCAGCTGCTTCTCGTAAACTATTAGCAAGTCTAATTGCACGTTTTATATCACTTATTTTTGAATTGTCAAGTGCTATATGTCTTTTGACAATGTCAAATTCTACTTCTTCTGGAGGATAGAATAGCTTCAATCTGACGGGGAATCTACTGAGAAGTTGTGGAGGCAATTCTTTAGTTCCAACATGTGACAAAGGATTAATTGTGGCGACTACAAACCAATTATCTACAGCATTAACAATCTGACCTTCTGCTTCTTTTAATACTAACTGTCTTCTGTCATCAAGGGCTTCGTCAAGTCTCAATAATACATCCGGTTCTGCCGCATTTAGCTCATCAAGATAAAGCAAGCTATCATCTCGCATAGATTTTACAAGTATTCCTTCAACAAAGCTGATATCTCCTTTATCAAGAGTCTTCGTACCGATTAGATGGGATTCTCTCGTACGAAGGCTAAAGTTTACAGAATATAGTTTTTTTTTCAACAGACTTGCAAATTTTCTCACAAGAGTAGTTTTGCCTGTTCCCTTTGGGCCTATTATTAATGCAAATAATCCTATTTTATAAGCCCTACCTAATACGTCTAAAGCATCATTCCAATCAAGATAATTGATATCCATATCTGTCATTTCAATAGATTTCAGTAGTGCTATACATAAAAACTAATGGACATATGTTCTTTCTTCTCAATTTAACAAAATTTTACGTTTAAGATCGTATAATTGATTTTTTATTGGTCAAATAGTCAGTCAGGAGTACTTTGTCTATCATTGAAGGATTAATGTAATATGATCTTCCTTTGACGCATTTTTCCATTTCATTAATATATCCTAATAATAAATCATCTTCACTTATCATTATGGTGTCGATTTCAATCCCGAGCCTGTGGCATTTTTTAGCTTCCATAATTGTCCTATTTCCTATATATTGGTCCACTTGTCTATGACGATAGCAAAGATAGACCAGATCTCCTAAACTCATGTCGATGGTCATATCGTAGTTCTTGTTTATAGAATTTAGTGCATTTTTATCAGGTAAGTAGAACGTAGAATATGGCTTTAGAGCCAAGATGTTATCTTGTTCTATCTTAGTGTCAATAAAGCATGCACTTGGATGGCCATCTGTTACAAGCACTATTCGCCTATTTCTAGCATAGTCCTTTAGCAGTAATTTACTGGCTAATCTGAAAGCTGCCTGATAATTTGTGTAATGTAAAAAGTCAGAACCAGGTTCGAACGTCTTCAAATATGGTACATCTTGAGGAGGGATTTTTGAAGCTAATGCTCCAAATCCAACAATATAAATAGAATCTGAAGAGAAAAATTTCTGATTTAGAAGCACCAGACTCCAAAGTGCTCTTTTGGCAGCCTCAATTCTACTCAAATCTCCAAACATAGTGGAATAACGCATAGTAGAGCTTAGATCAATACAGTACACTATAGCTACTCTGACATCTTCCTTTGTTTCAGACTGTTCCCAGTCATCTATACCAATATGAAGAGGAAGATCAAATCGGCCCTTATCCTTTGAGATTCGTTGTACCGTATTTAATAAGGAAAGAGGTACATTAATCAATCGCTGGTCATCTCCCGGTTCATACTTCTTTGTTGTATCCAAAGTTGTAGTCCCATATCCTACCCATGAACTCTCATGTAGACCAAGAGTGTCGGTCTTTAGAGTTTTCATTACATTGTTCAAAATCTTGTCGCCGACATTCATAAAACCTTTCTTAGTAAGCCATTTTGGCGAGTCCTTTAGATATCCTTTCTCTATTAAATGACTTATTATGGGCAGTCCAGGAGTTTGAGTTGCTTCGACATTGGGATGGTCCATCCTGTATTGTCTCCATTCTTGTTGCTCATTATTCTTAGATTGTTTCTGATGATAATCCATAATAACATCTTGCAGAGTCTGCTCCAGTTCATGTAGGCTTGGAGTTTGTTCTCTTAATGCTTCTCTACCAACTGCTTCAAGCAGTTTGTCTAACATTTTATCATTTGAAATATTTTGCTCTCCTTGCCTTTCTTCGCTTTTTTTCTTTTTCCCAGTGTCTTTTTTATAAAGGAAATAAGAAAATCTTCTCATACCATTGTTATTACGAATGTGCAATTCCGTAGCTGTTATCCTTTCTGGCTAACAAAGGCGGCTCATAATATCTAAATCCTTCCAAAATCAATTCAGTAACGGAAGCCCTAAACTCACTATTTAGATCCGATGATAGCGAAATCGTATCAGTTATTATTCCAAATTTTTTAGCTGTTTCCACAAACCGTTCTTGTTCATATTTA
The DNA here is from genome assembly GCA_025936955.1 of Nitrososphaeraceae archaeon. Classification (GTDB taxonomy): domain Archaea; phylum Thermoproteota; class Nitrososphaeria; order Nitrososphaerales; family Nitrososphaeraceae; genus JAICSL01. The sequence continues at coordinate 3,854 of JAICSL010000079.1, read as the reverse complement.
ATATATGCTGTGCATTCATTTACAACTTGTTTTAACTCAGAAAATTGTGATAACTGTGATTCATAATTAATTATCTCAGAGCTCTTATGTCCAAGGATACCTTGCGATACAAGAAATATTTTATCTGGATTAAATTCATTTTTTACTTTCATGATCTGTTGAGGAGAGATCCTCTTGACATATTCTAATGAGACCTCCTTAATTGCACTGTCAATTATCGATTCTAAGGTTTCTCTTCTATTCCGCGGAGTATCATCGATATCATTTAATTCGAATTTAGATGACTGGTGTAGACAATAAATATCGCAAAATCTAGGTACTGCCTTCACAGAGTTTAATATTGACCTATTTCTTTCTGCTTCACCTATCAATAGTTCTATTGAATGAACTCCCATTCTTACACTTACCCCCTTATCTTGACTAATGTTAGGATGTCTTCTAGCTAAGTTCATAATTATTGCTATAGTTTTCAGAATGAATATAGGTAAAAATGCGTTTGAGGTATCTGGCGTTCGCGCTTCCTGAATAATGATAAGCATTTCATCATCTATTTTTAGTGGATAGTGTGTATATATCTGACTTCGTAATCTATCAAATAATGGTTCTATTATTTTACCAGAATGAGTATAATCTATTGGATTTGCTGTTGCAAAAATCTTAGCATTAGGTTTGAAAATTATAGGATATGAGCCAGTCGTGAATTTACCTTCCTGTATAACACTTAATAATGCTACCTGTTTTCGTGAGTCTAATACTGGAAGCTCATCAACACATAAAATGCCATGTCTTGCTTGTAGTAATTGACCAGGAGAATATGATTCAATATCATAAATCTCGACACCTTTCTTGGCGATTTTAATAGCATCAATTTGCCCAACAAGGTCTTTTACAGAGATATCTGGTGTGGCCAGGATGTATCTATATCTGCTTGCACCATCTAACCATTCAATTCTTGTATCTAACTTGTTGTTCCTAATAATTTCCTCACAATCTTTAGAAACCCTAAATTCAGGCGAACGTTGAAAAAAGTCTGAATCGGTTAGAAGGGAAATGAGATGTTCTTCATCAATTGACGTTGGGATATCATTTGTAATAGTTCCTTGAACTATTGGAATTGGTGAAAGCAAACTTTTCGCGATCGATTCTGCTATTTTTGTCTTTGCTTGTCCAATTTGGCCAATAAAAAGCATTTCATGTCCTGACAAGATAGCTCTGTTAACTCCAGGAACAACATCATCATCATAGCCAATAATGCCTGAGTACGGATTTTCACCTCTTCTCATCTTTAATATGAGGTTACCGCGAAGTTGCTCATCCACTGTTATATGTTTGTAATTGACACCAAGTAGGTCTCCCAGTGTTTTGATCTGTTTGTAAGCTTTAGGAACACCGCGTATTAGTTCTTTATATGTTGGTGAAGACAAGTATGAATGATGAACGAAATCTTTGATATTACTGGTATTCAATTAATGGAACGGCGCTTGTGCGGTAAATTTAAAGATATCATTATAGGAAAAGATCAATAAACAGTTTAGCATATTAACAGTAATTTTATTTATATATATTCTTGTACTAAAGGTTTCTATTTTACGATTATTATCATATGTTAGAGGCATTGTCTAACTCATGTAAAGTAATATTACTATATTTTTTAAAATTGCTCAGACTATTATGAATCTCTTCACGGTTTGAAAAGCCAGATGATTGGAACATTTGTTATGATATAAATTGTGGAATATCAACAGACAACAAAAAGAATCCAAATAACTATGTGTGATAAGAGATCTAGCATAGTTTTTATTGCGGACTCATGCTGATGCTTATACTTGTCAGCATCGGAATATAAATACATCCTTAGAATTGCAGGTAAGGATATTGATGGCAGCAAGAAAGTAATTGTAGCCCTCAGTCAAGTTAAGGGGATTGGTTATAACATTGCACAAGTTTTGCTATACTCTTTAAATATAAATCCAAATATCCGCGTAGGTTTTTTGACTGATAAAGAACTGTCAGATATCGAGGTTGCTATTAGGAACCCCTCAAAATCAGGAGTGCCAGGATGGTATTTGAATAGGAGAAAGGATACAGATACAGGATCGGATCAGCATATTATTACTTCCGATCTTGATTTTGCCATTTCAAATGACATAGATCGAGAAAAAACTGTAATGAGCTGGCGTGGTTATAGACACATGTTTGGTTTAAGAGTGCGTGGTCAATGTACGCGGACTACCGGCAGAAGAGGAGGGGCAGTAGGGGTAAAGAAGCTCAGTAAACCAACCGCAGCTAGTCCGGCAATAGGTACTTCTGTCTCCTCAGCCGCTTCAACTCCCAAAACACCAACGGGAGGAGTAGCAGCTACACCAACCAAAACAGGCAAATCAGCTGAGGGATCAGGTTAGATAGTCAAGAAATAAACAAAGTGTGAAGATATGGGAGATCCTCGTAAACCAAAAAAATTATTCCATCGACCTAGGCGAATATGGACTACCGAGCAACTCAGTGCTGAACTTTATATCCTAGGTTCTTATGGTCTCAGGAATAAACATGAGCTGTGGAAGGCACAGACAGAGGTTGCTAGATTTAGAAACCAGGCACGAGCCTTACTCTCCGTGCCATTAGAAGTCAGGCAAGGGAAAGAAACAACACTATTAAGGTTCTTGAATCGAGTTGGATTGGTGAATGAAGATGCTACGCTCGATGATGTCTTGAATTTAAAGGTGGAAGATCTTCTTGAAAGGAGGCTTCAAACGATCGTCATGAAGAAAGGAGGAATAAAATCTCCGCATCAAGCAAGACAAATTGTGGTCCATGGTCATGTATCTATAAATAACAGAGTTGTAGATTTACCAGGATATACTGTAAAAAGACAAGAAGAACCCCAAATTTCATTAATGACGTCTAATACCCCTAATCCATAAATTGTTTCTTTTGTGAGGGGGCGTTAATATGTCGATGATACCACATCAACATGATCGATCTTTCCATCGGAATTCATATCAAAGCCTTGGACTATTAGCGCCCATTCCTCTGACTTGTTATAATTTTTCAATATCTCGTCACTATAATTAGTTAAGGCAATAATTGCAGATTTAGTTCCAATTGACCTTACACCTGCAATCACAATAATGCTAGAAGCAATATTGTATGGATTCTTTATTTTTGCAATTAGACCATGGTTATCCATGTTATAGACCCTGCCAGATCTTTCTATTAAACCAGACCAGAAGTTTTCCTCATTAAATCTGATCGGTAGATACCTGTTGAATTCTGCCGTCACGATATTTGTGCCCGGCCCACCAATGGAAATTAAATTGCGGCCATCAAGAACCTTTTCTGCCTTTGCATTGACATCCAGCTTGACAAGAAACTCGGGTGGAAGATTTGATATTGTTCCCAAGAAAAATGCCAAATGCACCGCATAATGACCGTCTCTTGCAGACGATTTATAGGGACCATGTGGATCGGGTGCCCCTACTATGATTAGACCATGAAATAAGTTATTTATTACATACTCGTTAAAAAATTTAATGGCAGCTTGATGTATTTGATACGAGTTAGTTTGAAAGCTTAACGGATTCTCCCCCCAATTCATTTCTATTCCAAAAGAAGGACTAGACGCTTGGTAAAGCCTTGCAGTCCCACCTCTAACAAGATCTGTTCGAACCTCTTCTATTGCACCGATTCTTACTAACTTTCTGATATAATAGTAGGCACTCTGCTCGTAAATATTAAGCTCCTTGGCAATTTGTGCCGGGTATTTAGGATTGTTTGAGATTACTTTCATTATTCGCCAAGCTATCGGGTTAGATAAGACACGAATTTGTTCAGATTCGTCAAAGACCGATATTTTT
>JAICSL010000281.1 GCA_025936955.1 Nitrososphaeraceae archaeon | reverse complement strand
TCTTTTTGCGAGATCCGTAGGAACAATAGAATCTGCCCCGAATGGCATATGATTGCCATGGTTTTCACAAGCTCCAAAAACTAATATAGCTATGGTATATTTGTTCATATTTTTCTTTACCTGTACGGCATTCATCTCCTCTAACACGTTCATATGATCACTTTAGTAAGCAATCCAATTGGAATTTAATAACTATTTCAGATTATGCTGATAGGATTAGCGGCGAAACCAAACAGGTTAACGAGATTATAGCGTGAGGCTTTTACAAATCAGGGAAGTAATATATTAAATCAATCGGCGGTATGAGGCAGAAATTGACATAACTCATCAAAACTGATTACCATTCCATAATAATTTTTTACATTTTCTAAGGTTGATTCATAATGCTTCGTACTATTTGATGCTGTAGCATCAGAAATAAGAACTATGTCATAACCCACATTGAATGCATCGCGCAATGATGATTCTACACATATTGAGGTGTCTACACCGGAGAAAATTAATGTATCAATTCTAAGACTTCTTAACCAAACGACTATTTCTGTGTCTTGGAAAGCCGAGTCTCTTCTCTTTATAACTATATAATCTCCTTCAGAGGGTTTTATTTCTTCTACTATGTCTGCATCCCAAGTACCTCTCACACAAATTGGTCTTTTTCGAATCCTTTCTTCTCTAGATCTAGGCAATATTTTGTGGGTTCTTGTCAGAAGGTCAATTCCAGATGATTCCCGAACAGCTTGAGTATAAAATATAGGTATCCTAGCAAGTCTGCATTTATTAATTAACCTACCAATGGTTGGGATGACCTTTTGATAATGAGAAGTATCTATCCCCAACAGATTGTACGAACCGCCATTGCTAATGAAGCCATTTTGAACGTCTATAACTATTACGGCAGGATTAATTTTATAATCTCTGAGTTTCATCATGATATCGTAATATCATTAACAATTTATAAAAGGTTGAGTTTTCGATTAGCACAACTGAGGTTAAACTAACCAATCTTAGAGAGTAATATATGGTAACCTGCCTAAACAGTTTGACCTCAAATATTTACAAATGGGATTTTCTTGCCAGTCTTATATCTGAGATAGATTGTCCAAACGATAGAAATGACTATACATTGTCTGTCAAATTGACTTCAGATGTTCATTTTGCAATCTTTTCCTTAATATTTATCCCTCTGGATGTAAGTTTCTTTTGTCTTCATTTCTTGCCTGTAATCAGTCTTGAGTGTAGCAGACTGATAGATAAACTATCATCACTAAGTTCGATATCGAGTAATTGGATCAGTATGTGCTAAAGGTAGCAGGGGTGAATATTTATACTTAAAATATTAGGAGAAAATGAAACCTTTTGTGGTTAACCAAGAGTGAAATTTGAAAAACTATGTCTTTTGATACTGTTTTGAATGTATCCTGTAGATTATCTCATCCATTTACACGAATATTCTACTTAATGATTTCCTTTCTGTTCCATGTTGTACTTACAGAGGATCATGTGGTCTTTTTACTTTTATCACATTTTGGACTGACTAGTCAATGGTCCTTTCTTTGAACGCTTCAAAAGATCATTCATGAATTTTATCTGTACCTTATTTTATCCAGATTTTATTTACTCTTTCGATAAACGAACCTTTTTTAGTCAAAATATTAAAATTAATTGTATGGAAATAAATAAACCCATTGTAAGACATAGAATTAGAGGCGCAGAGATAATTAGAAAAGGGAGAGGTTATTCGTTAGAGGAACTAAAGGCAGCGAGATTAAACAGGATTGATATTGCGAGAAGAAATGGTATTCCAGTAGATAAACTTAGAAAGACTACCTATCCAGATAATGTTGAACAACTAAGACCAATCGTAGATCAGATTAGAGATTTGAGAAAATCCAAAAGAACAACCACTAAGAAATATCTTAAGAATAAAGGTAATAAATAATTTTATTATTAATATATAGAAACGTGCCACATAAAATATAACTGTAAAGAATTTGGAAAGTTAACGGAGGAATCCGGATGAACCCTAGGCATTACAATGGCGAAAGCTTAAGTTCAAGTAAGCTTCAATAGAGGACGAAGAAGTGAGTATTCTTCATAATCTGGATAATCAAATTTAAATTTATATTGTAAACTTGAAGCTACGTTATGGCATTTTAACAGCTTTTGTATGGGCTGGTCTGAAAGAAGGTTGAATTGCTGGTCTCTCAAATTAAAGTTGAAGCTCACATCAACCATCAGAAAAAAGTGTCTCAAATAACATGAATCTAATAATTTGATCATGCATGATAAGCTAGTGTTCACTTACAAAAGTAATCTGTGATTGTGGTTTATTTTTGGTTCACACGTGTCATTAATTTTCAATAAAACGATTTTCTAGTGACTATCTTGTTTCTCTTTATTTTAGATTACCCTGGTTGTCCGACTAACTCAAACGACTTCAATTATGTAATATAGTACGTTACAAGCACAAAAGATGGATGATCACAGGGTGACGATGATATTAATGAATACGAAAAAATTGACCGAGGAAAAAGAGAAAAAAATGAGCCTATCACTATATCTAGCATGGATGTTAGTATAAACATATCATTACTCGGAACGAATTATATCGATGTTAATACAGATTCTTTATTATTGTGTAAAGTATAAAACCACATCTAAGACAGGAATAATATAAATTATCGAACTCAGAGCACAATGCCATTACATCGTGGCATCTAGGGCATTCAATTTCATTTTCGATTTCTAGACAAATCTGTTCCCTTCGATCAGAGGTGCTCTCAGATGAAACGCGATTCTTCTCAATTTCTGACTCCAGTTCTGTATTAGTCATCTTTATACTTAATAGTACAGTGTACTTTATCTTTAAAGCATAGCACACCTGACGGAGAGGGGGTGTAGTGAAAAAAATTGTGTGGTTCCGGTTAGACGGTCGCCGATGGAGAGGATGTTT
>JAICSL010000367.1 GCA_025936955.1 Nitrososphaeraceae archaeon | reverse complement strand
TATCCCAAAATTCGATAGGATTATAGCTTTTCTCCTCTTTTGATAAGCTGTGGTCTTAATACAGAAGAAGGAGAAGATAAAAAAGAAAAATAAACATTCTACCATACTCAGTATTCCTGATGAATTATGGAGAGATTAAGAGTATTTTCCCAAAGGAGAAACCACCACCTAAGACAGTTGGTCGGCCAATTGTTTCATACAGAAAAGTGATTGATGGAATTATCTATGTACCAAGAACTTTAGGATGTCAGTGGAAGATGTTACCAAAAGAATACGAATCGGGATCTATATACCTGTCATCGTAGGTTTCAGAAATGGAACAGTCTTGATATATTCAAAAAGGCATGGATCAGAATATTGAAAATCTATGATGATTGTATTGGTATCAACTGGATATGGCAATCCATCGATAGTATGTCTATAAAGTCACCCTAGGAGGGCGATGACCGGGCATAATCCCATCACTGATAGAAGAAGCAAACTATGCTAAACAAAAAGACGATTTAACAGATAAAAAAGGATACCTCTAACTGCACTTATTTCTTCTCCCGCCATTACACACGATATCAAATTAGTAACAAGTGTGGTTGATAATACAGTTATCAAACGACCATCATCATCATATAAAGCTAAAACAGAAAGAAGAAGAAGAAGAAGAAAACTTCTATGTTTAGATAAGGCATACAGGTCCGAATAAGAAGAACAAGAACCAATAAAACGATGATATGTACTGCATATTACAAATAAAAGAAAAAGAGATAAAAAAAGAGAAGGAGGAAGAGGTCAATGTTATAATACAATATTGCTAATATCGTAAGAAATATTCTGCAAAAAGATGGGTTGTAGAGCGAACAAATTCATGATGGGACAACAGGTTCAGGAAACTGTTCATCAGGTATGAGAAGAGGATAAAAGAGAATTATCTTCGATTGGTACAGTTATCTTGTGGCATAATCATATAGAAAGATAATTTTGGGATAGGCTCTTAGGATATTATTTCTTTATTATGTTGATCAATGAATAGATTAATCCATTGTTCTATATGATTTAATCTACACTTGTTCTTTTTACAAGGAAAATAATTGTCAAAGTTTTCGGTTCTATCTTTTATGTATTGTATAGTTATTTCAATAATACTTTTCTCACAAGAGGAATGAAGATGATGATATAGATCCAAGAATTTACATGCTTGTGGATATCAATTACTACCATCAGATGAAACCTTGATGTTTCCCATACTTGACTAAAACGCGAGACAATTTTCGCTCCGCCACAAACATATTTCGCTCTTTTGATATCTGAAATGAAGAATTTCTTTATGCTTTGGTCCTATACATATCCAAAGCCATACTAAATCAGAAGAACCTGCTTTTATCGCAGTTTTATCAATGATACATTCTTTGATTTTCATATTCTTGTGATATTTCCGTGGTTTTGTACTTTTGTATTCATCCCAAATAGAAACGCGACTTATTTTAATTATATGCGAAAAAGATATGCTTTCGCAGTGTTTCTAAATGATAAATCTAAAAAGTACAAGTACAGTCCGTAACCTATAATTTGTAAAGGTGTTCTAATTCTAAAGCTTATAAAGATAAGTTGTTTTAAATCTATATATTTTTCATTAAATTAACAGAGCCATAGAAAGATAATATGTTATATAAATATGTTAGACTATGTTAAAATACATTATATGCATCAAAGGAATGGATCTAAAGTTTGAAAATACGCCAAAGTCTTTTATATTCGATATTAACCGTATCTTTAGCAAGCAATTTCGCTATTATATTAAGTGGAAATATGGATGGAGCAGAAGCAGTGCTATTTTCGGATTCATCAGTTTCATCGAACCAAGGATTTGTCTCAAGTCAAGGAAATAATGCCATTTTCACACAGGCCATCAATACTAACGCAAACACTTGTAATTCTCCTCCTACAAGCAGTCTGTCTACATTAACTATTACTAAACAAGTTATAGGCTCTCTGGGTATTGACAATGGAGTATTAAATAATATACCATTTAGGATATTGATAAATCAGAATGGTGTCCAAGCGACCAGTCATATTTTACG
>JAICSL010000365.1 GCA_025936955.1 Nitrososphaeraceae archaeon | reverse complement strand
CCAAGATAATCACAGAAGACATGATAAGAAATTTGGCGGCATTACCAATTTAGATCTTAACGTTGTGATATATCAAACAGTTACTAACAGGCAGTTAAGATCTACTACTGTCAGTTAGCCTGTTATCATTCTTATAATAATAAGAGATAAAGCTGCTATGGCTGCGGCTGCTGGAATTGTTATTATCCATGCATAAACTATACGCTTTCCAAGTCCCCATCTGACTGCAGAAAATCTCTTGGTCGCACCTGCACCCATTATCGCGCCAGATATGGAGTGCGTAGTGCTAACAGGTATGCCAAACGAGGCCATTGCTGTCAATATTACTCCACCACCAGTCTCTGCACAAAATCCCTGATAAGGTCTTAAGTTAGTCAATTTAAAAGCCATGGTTTTTACAATTCTCCATCCACCAAAGAAAGTCCCTAGTGCAATAGCTGTAGCTGCAATGAGTATGACAGGAATAGGAACGACAAAAGATTTTGAGTCCAAAAAACCTCCTGCTATCAATAATGCAGTGATTACTCCCATAGTCTTCTGACCGTCATTGGAACCGTGTGTAAGAGAATAAAATGTAGATGACAGTATCTGCAGCCTGCCAAAGACTCTATTTACTTTCATTGGATGTCTATTTCTTAGAAAATACAACAATATTATTGAAAATCCATAAGCTGTGATAAAACCGAGCATAGGCGATACAACCATAAATATCAGAACCTTTTCTACCCCCGGCATCACGATTGCTTTTATGCCACCTGCTATTAACGCAGACCCAACCAGACCACCAATCAATGCATGACTGCTTGAAGAGGGAAGCCCAAAATACCAAGTGATTAAATCCCAAATAATGGCTCCGATTAATCCTGCAAGAATAATATCAACAGTAGAAAATTCTGGCTGAATAATCCCTTTACCAACAGTTGCTGCTATGGATGTTCCAAAAATAAATGGTCCAGCCATATTTCCTAGTGCCGCAATACCAACAGCATGTATTGGTCTTAGAACCCTTGTTCCTACTATAGTTGCAATAGAATTAGCCGAATCATGAAAACCATTTATAAAATCAAAAGATAGAGCAACCGCTATTGTTCCATACACAATAAAGGTTAATTCTGTAGTCAACTGGATTAGCTGTCGATTATAGTGTAATATAATTTAAGGCTACATTTGTTTGATTGTTTATTTGCAAAGAACCTACTATGTCTATCAGATATTATTAACAGATAATGACACTAAAGAAAAGCCATTATGAAAACAAGAGTAAAAGACAAATTAATTACTACAATATAAAGAGACATTAAATTTTTTTACCTTTCATATTTGCATTGTGTTTCTCTTCTGTATGTATTATTTGTAGCGCTTCCTGATGGTGTATTTTCACTAGGGTTATTACTATTAGAGTCTAGAATACCAGGAATTTGTGCAAAGGTAATCTGCTGTGTAAGACATGTTATTGATATGACTGCTATAGCAAAAATAAAGATAGTTGCTTTCATTGCCATGTCTATTTTAGATTGATGAAAACTAAATATATAAACGGTAATTTTATTCGCTATTATGCCTTCCAACTTCTTCAGAGCAAATTTCGGAGGTATAGAATAGCACTCTTTAGCTAATGACAATGCTTGTATCTTTTCTCTTCTGTCCTCAGTTTGGTTTGCTGTATTCCATGCTTCCTTTGTTATTGTATTTAATCCTACAAGACATTTCTCATATTCTTCTGGCAGCCGCTCGTCAATGTATCTCTTGATGTTAGTTTTAGCTTGTTCTCTTAAGTAATCTAAATCTCTGCTAATTGTAGATTCACTTATCTGCAATGTCCTAGCTATCTCTGTTTGGCTTTGACCCTTGCTGCTCAGCTCAAATACCTGTCTTCTACGCCACTCCACTTGTATGCATTCAAGTATTCGTAAATGATTTGGTTGACAGCAACCATTTCTACTATGAAGAATATGAAACAAGAAAAAAGAGAAAAGAAAAATAAATGATGTTCTTGGGTTCTTTGTTTCTTCTATTCGCTACTGCCACCAGAAGGACCTATTCCTCATCCACTCGTTATTTGGCCTCGGATTTCACCATTTTGATTTTGCTGAGT
>JAICSL010000277.1 GCA_025936955.1 Nitrososphaeraceae archaeon | reverse complement strand
ATTCAGTTCTTTTGCAATCTCAACAGATAAGAAAATTCCCCAAATGCAATCTAAAATAATCTTGTCATATGTGTTATTTCTTCTCTATAGGAAGTAGAATTAATTTGTTCATCAAATGCAAATTGCATCACACGATGATGGCATTGATGGATAAATGCAGCGTTTAACACTACTGTCACCTATCTAGATTTAGAACATTAAATTTCTTTAATAATAAGTTGAGTAGCAATTTTTCCATCGAGTTCAATTATATCCCCTGCTACTTTCAAAGGATTTCATCGAATGGCATAGCGTTAGCGTTGAGACAGAAACAAAAGGTCTGAAGGCATCAGTCGATTTGCTTTTTAGAATGGAAAACATAAATTATTTCATTATTTAACTAATTTTTTATAGGATCTTAGACCTTAATCCCAGCAGAAATGTTTCTGCGAATTTATCGAAACCCATTTTGATTAGAATTTATTGTTAGCTTTGTATGGATGACTACTTAGTAAAGGGTGATGTCCTTCTAGAGTGGCCTATTCTAGATACGAACTTAGTAATGTGGGCCATTTTATGAAAACGTAAAAGCGAATCCTGAATGCTGGCATGACTATAAAGGCCGCATCATTTTGATTTTTTTGCAGATTAGCCTGGAAGATTAGAATAAAATATTGGAAATATTAATATCTTGATATTTAGAGATGCGTCTAAGCACTTTTGTCTCAAATATCAGATTCTTCAATGGGCTCCTCCTGCCAATAAAGAGATCGTAATAGGGACAAATTATCTGACGAGTCTTCCAATCCTTCTATGAGAAACTTCGTTAAATCAGTAGAACTAACCATTCCAATTATCTCATGAGCATTATTTTCTACTGCTATATGTCTCATTCTATTTTTAATCATTGTTATTGCAGCCTCTTTGACCAGCAAATCTTTGTTGATGGTAATAATAGGAGACGACATAATAGATGTTACAGGTGCTTTACTAGACAGTAAATCTTTCGCACAGATTTGTTTTATCAGATCTCTTTCTGTAAGTATTCCAACTATTTTACCACTGTCTATCAAAACTAAAGAACTTATATTTTTATTAGACATTTTTATAGCAGCATCAAAAGCACTGGAATCGGCATTCAAAGTTACTATGTGTTTGCTCATTATTTCTTCAATTCTTCTTTCGTTTTTATGTGAAATAGATTTATTTGACATCCTTTAGGCAGTGAGCGAGACTATTATTTAGATACATTTCTTAAAATCAGTATTTGTAAAATCATTTCATTAGAAATCGGCATTAGGTTCAAAGATCCTAATAAAGACTGAGTCATAGCTAGCAAGCCTTGTCGTGTATAATTATACTAGGAATTATGAGTCATATTCTTCATTAGTTACTTAGGCCTTATATTATATTATCAATAAAGGCTGTTATTGAATCAATATTTTTAGGATCACCACATAGTGTGCTAGATTGGATGACACGGGTTAAATTTGATCAGTATTGAAGCTCAATCATTTATTTATTCAAAGACATAGTTTAAATTTAGTTCTATTAGTACACTTTTTCCCCTATCCGATACGATGTTTTTGGTTAACGATTTTAGCATATAATCTAATTTTCTTTGTTAATGCCGATTGTTTCTCTCTCATCCAAGCATCGAGGTTTTAGAGTTCATGTTGCTGTACAAATTAATATAATATTATGGAGATCGATTCAAAAGGATACTTTGGTATAGCTCAATAATAATAATCTAGTATAAACCTAGTCGAAATCCAGTTTTAAGTTATTGTTGCAGTCTAGTTCTTCAACGCATTTAGAAAGTAATTAAAATACAGCCCAGGCTGGATTATGCCTTTTACGACCTTAGCTAGATTAAATGCTGGAATATTTCGATCTTCTACATAGGACCATCTCCATAACGCACATCCGCAAGTTCCAAAGCTGTTGAATCTTCGTATATATGTAGAAAATTGTTTTTCTGTCAAGGTTGTACCTCGTGAATATCCTGAATTAAACTCTCCTATGTATAATGGAATATTTCTCATCAACAAAGATATGAGTCTAAAATATATCATCCTAGTTACAGAAGGAGGATAAGGATGACCATCGTAGATGATATTGTCCTTTTTGGTAGGTCTTGCCAGCGTCTGCAATAAAGGATTGTCAAATACCATATGAGATAAAACCCAACAGAACAATAATGGTTTATCTGTTATTTTTCTTAACCTGCTTATCATACAGTCGTGATATTTTCCAACCTGCCTGTAGTGTAAAATATTAAAAATTTCTGGTTCGTTTAACACTTCAAAACCAAATGTAGATTTACGATTCTTTAATAGATTTATGATGTCTTTAAGATAATACAGTTGTGCTTCCCATCCATCTACTCCACCTATTGTCTTTATTTTTCGGTTCCACCATTTATTCCAAAAGTCTTTTTTAATGTTGTAATTAGGGAGATGCCCTCCTGTTCTATTCTCATAATACCTTGAAAGTACAGAATTTGGCATACCTATACCAGATCCAATCCAAGAAGAACATTCCCATTGATGGTTATCATAAATGCACATTACGTCGTATTTGTCAGCTGCTTGTGCAATAGCATCTAGGTCTTCAAGGCATTGAGTTGAGTTAAGTTCCCATGATTCCCAATAGAAAGCAACTCTGACACAGGTTATACCATTTGCCGCAAATATTTTAAAAGAGTCTTCGATATAATTTCGTGGTGGAGCTTCAGTAGGTCTATTCTGGTAAGATGCAGATCTGTAACCATGAAAATTAATCCCTACTAGTTTTGTTGGAAAGTCTTTTTTTAATATGAAATGCATTCAACTCCATTATTATATTGCATGCATATCATCAGTATCATTGGATAATAAATGCAAGCCATGTCTTCCATCATTCTATTTTTGTCTTCCTCAATTAAACCATAAAATTGATAACTTGTTTTCATTAAATAGTTATAAATTGCTTATTTGCAAACGCTAATTTAGTAGCACAAATAATTGCTGTATCATT
>JAICSL010000206.1 GCA_025936955.1 Nitrososphaeraceae archaeon | reverse complement strand
TCCAGTATGTGGATCTATACCATAGTGTCCACTATCATGTATTATATTATTTTCAATAAGCATATTGCCAACACCAACGGAATAAAATCCAAAGTATAAATGATCGATGTTGTTGTTTCTGATTACGCTACCATCGCCTGCATTATAATGAAGTCCTTCGGCCTTTTTGCCCCATCCTGCCTCATATCCTAAATATCCAATATATGAGTTGGTGATGTTTGTAGTTCCCGTTGCTTTTGGTTCTATCATTATAAATGGTCTTGGAGCTCCATGATGTGTCAAGGTATCCTTTACTTCAATAGAACAGCTATGACCACATTGCCTGGTCAGATCGCTCCCTCTTTCCCTTGAACCATTGCTCATTGCAAAATTATTGGTAAACGGGTTCCAAGATGATACCTTTACTGAATCTATTTTAAGGGAGCCTTTAACATGAATTCCGTATGCAAGTGATTTTTCATCTGCAATGATTTTAACCCATGTAGTATCTTTTGGATCAATGATTAAGGTGGCACCTGGATTTATTGTAATATTGGCGTTAAGAGCCCAAACGCCATTTGGTTGTTTGGTTAAAACAACTGGATTTTTTAACTGGTTATATATATCAGTTAAAGTTGCAGATTTGCATGTTACTATTATATTTAACTGAATGGCATTATATCTTATGCATTTATTATTGGTTGCTAAAGCGGGCGCTTGTTGAAATATTGATGGTTGAGCTTTTGCCTTATCCAAATTTATTTGTCCTATTATTAATAAAATTGATAATGATAAGAAGATCAGAGTAACAGTTCGAACAAATGCAATCATTAATGTAAAGAATTTGTTATGTGATATTAAATGGGTTTCTTTAGAATGTCAGATATCATACAAATTTATATTATGAGCTGGAAAATTTCATAGAATATTCTTATTTGTATTGTTTATTTTTTCTCTATTTCTTTATATCATTTGATAGCTGTAATAATTAATGATTATTGCTATTGCAATAGAATGTTTAAATAGCATTAGGCAATACTAATTAGGTAAGACTAATAATGTTGAGTATATATATTATGTTATTAAATCCAATGGATAGCAACTCTGCACACATTACTAAAGAAAAAGTTTATACAAATATTTTCTTTTCTGATATAAATTGCAAGAAGATGCTTGATCCAGAACTTTTGAACAACGATCAGATGCTATAGTAAAAAGGCGAAATTTATATGGATTACTCTCAACTATTATTATTGGGCGCAATAGCTGGTTTCACTATATTTTTGGGTTTGCCTTTTGCCATTCTTCAAAACTTAAGTGCAAGAAAGAAGGGATTTCTTAATGCATTTGCAATTGGTATTTTAGTTTTTCTTATTATCGATGTTTTTAGTCATGCGTGGGAGTCTGCAGAGGAATCTGCAACGGATGCTCTTGCAGGTAAGGTCCCGTTAGGTGATGCTACTTTGAACTTTTTAGCTCTTTTTGGAGGTCTTGCATTAGGATTACTTGGATTGACTTGGTATGAGGGTAGATTTATGAATAAAAAAGGTGTTTTAACAAAAGGAATATCGGGAAAACAAGTGGAAGATGACTTTAAAGAGTTACAGTATGCTCAGAAACAACAACATCAACAGCCACTTTTATTGCATCAAACAAATGCCTATAAAATTGCTATGATGATTGCAATAGGAATAGGTACGCATAATTTTAGTGAAGGATTGGCCATTGGTCAATCATATGTCTCTGGTGCTGTTTCACTGGCAGTATTGTTGATAATAGGGTTTGGGGCACACAACGCTACAGAAGGTTTCGGAATAGCTGGCCCACTGACGGGCTTAAATAAAAAACCCAATATTAAATTTATCATATTGTTGGGACTGATTGGAGGTGGACCTACTTTTGTAGGTACTTTGGTAGGAAGTTTATGGGCTTCTACTGTTGCATCTGTACTATTTCTATCCATTGCGGGAGGAGCCTTGATCTATGTTTCAATGCTTATGTACAACACGGGAAAATTACAAACCACTAACTCTGTTTTAATGACCGGTATTTTCTTTGGGTTGGTTATGGGTTTTATCACCGATCTAATGATATCGCTAAGTGGGGCTTAGCTAGTTGATAAATAAATTTTGTAAGCGTTACAAAAACATTTTTTTTATATGATAGTTTATGAAATCCCTTTGTGATAGAAAATGATTTTATTATAATTGATCTGATCTTAGATCATCTCTTTATTGATGATACTCTTGGAGTAAAATACATTATAAAATAAATTAGTTTTCTATTTGATTAAATATTAAAGAACAAAAAATTGTGGAGTAATGAAATGTTATGGCCATTGATTTTATTAAATTTGCTGTTCCTCCGGTAGGTCCAATTTTATTAGTTTTTTTCTTAGTAAAAATGCCAAAATTATAGAGCAGGTTGATATTATTATGCCTGTAACAAATACCAAATTATATGCAATTGCAGAGGGATGGGACAACAATGTCGTAGTGGTTGCTGTTTGTGTTGATAGTGTAGAAACAGACGGAGTTTGAAACGATTGCATAAAGAAGCCTGCTACGATGGGGCCAATTGACATTCCTATTATCATTACAACTACACTCATCCCTAGAGAAATGCCGCTATATTGGATAGGTGTTGATATCATAATTATGTTAAATACTCCGGTATTCAATAATGCAAATCCTACTGCTATTACAGCTAGGTTTATGCCAACTAGGACCTCGGTAGAATGAAAGAAAAACATGCCTATAAATCCGATAAGTGAAAATATTGTCCCCCATACTACAGGTTTTATGCTTCCTATTTTTGAAATTATAAATCCTGATGCCGGTGCAAATATTAAAAATATTATCATAAAAGGCAACTGCACTATTGCTGCTTCAACTGCGTTACCCCCAAAGCCAATTGGCTGCGGGCTTCTAACCAAAAATGGAATTGTCTGATAGACCAAAAACATGGGCAGGCCAAGGGTAAGCACAAGAATATTTGATATTGAAAATACTTTATTACCGAATAACTTTAAATCTATTAAAGGAAATCTTGATTTTTTCTCCACAATGATGAATAATATTATTGATATAACTGTTGTAGAGATTAATACTAGAGTAATATAGATGACTGATTCGGGCGAACCAGCAGCATTTGTTGATTGATTATTGTTATGGTTGTTCTCTAAACTATTGATGTTGCCTATATATGTAATGGCAAGGAGAAAAGATGTTATACTGACGGTGAGCAAAATCGCTCCTTTTATGTCTATAACACTTGTAAAATTGGTTTTCGGTTTTTCAATTTTGTAATTATTTTCATTTTCTCTGAAGATGTATTTGTTAGATTGCTCTCTTTTATGATCTTTAACATAATGATTAATTGCAAACCATAGAATAATGCCTAATGGCAATATAGAAAAAAAGGTAGTACGCCATCCTAAATGCTGTACTATTGTTCCTCCTAAAGCTAATCCTATTACAGAGCCTGCAGCAAACATCGAAGTAAATATGCCAACACCAATAGCAAGTTTTTGAGCAGGGAGCAACTCTCTGATTATGCCAAATGCTATTGGGAACATAGATATACCAATACCTTGAATGACCCTTGATACTAGCATAACGTAGATATTAGGAGACCATCCCCCTATTGCAACCCCTGTGATATAAACTATTAGAATAATTAAAACCATTTTCTTTCTACCGTATACATCAGATAGCTTTCCTGCTACGGGAGTCATGACTGCTCCAGCTATCAAGTACGCTGTTAAAATCCACGATGACGTGTTATATGTAATATTAAATTCTCCAATAATATCGGGTATTGCAGGAAGTAACATGGTCTCTCCATACATGGTAATAAGAACTGAGATACCTAATACAACTAATGTAGTCCATGCAAGAATGGATATTTTAGATTCGTTATCTTTTTCCTTTCTTTTCATTACTTGGACTCACATTTTTCAGTATCGAGCTGTTTACATCAAAATTGTCTGTTAAACGAGGATTAAATGATCTTTTACCTTGATTTAAATTATAAGAATGGATGTAACTTTTCATTAGGGAGTACACTTTAACCTTGTAATTCTCTGTTTTTTATTTTATTTATATTTTAACAATATTCTTCAATCATTATGATATGAAGAAGGTTTGTATGGAATTTCAATT
>JAICSL010000185.1 GCA_025936955.1 Nitrososphaeraceae archaeon | reverse complement strand
TGGGCCGACCAAGGAGTCGGCCATGTTAGAATCGAGCAAGTATTTTGCAAAAAAAATGATGGCTGAAAATGGAATTCCAACTGCCCAATTCTCCAGCTTTTCAGATCCTGAAAAAGCTAAGGATTATGTAGTTAAGCAAAAGACTAATATAGTAATTAAGGCAGATGGCTTGGCTGCAGGAAAGGGCGTCATAATTTGTAACGATAAAAACGAGGCATTCGATGCAATTGACATTTTCATGATTAAGCGGTATTTTGGTAATGCAGGTGATAGGATAATAATTGAAGAACAACTATTTGGAGAAGAGCTCTCTTTTATAGCTCTTTGCGATGGTACAACCGTTCTCCCTTTAGCAACAACTCAGGATCATAAGAGAATATTCAACGACGATAAAGGTCCCAATACTGGTGGCATGGGTAGCTATTCCCCAACTACCATTGTTGATGATGTGCTTCGTGAAAAAATAATGGAAAAAATAATGAAACCTATAGTTAGAAGCATGAAAGCTAAAGGTTTTTCTTTCAAAGGCTTTCTTTATGCAGGTCTAATTATCGAAGAACGAACTAAAGAGCCATTTGTCTTGGAATTCAATGTGAGAATGGGAGATCCTGAATGCCAACCGTTAATGATGCGAATGCAATCCGATCTCCTCGATTATCTTAATGCCACTGTTGAAGAGAGATTAAATTTAATGCCAGAGATAGAATGGAAAAATCAATTTGCAGTATGTGTTGTTATGGCTGCAAAGGGATATCCTGGTAATTATGAAAGAGGCGAATTAATAAGAGGACTTTGTTACGACAAGAATATTGACACAATGGTTTTTCATTCCGGGACCACTAGAGATTCAAAGAATAGGGTTATCACAAACGGTGGTAGAGTTTTAGGTGTTACTGGACTTGGATCAGATCTAAGAAACGCTATTGCTAATACATATCGTGTAGTAGAGAAAATATCGTGGGGACGAAATGGTCATTATTACAGGAATGATATAGCCCAAAAAGCACTTAGATATCAAAATAGATTATCCTAGATTCTGTAATCAGAGCATTAAGTTTCTGATCAAAGTCATTATGTGGTAGATCATTTTCTAACAATTGAAATTCAAATGCTAGTCCCATAGTAAAGAGACCTTTCTTTCTCGCTAAATATTTGTCGTAAAACCCTTTTCCATAACCGAGTCTATAACCTTGTTTATCAAATGCAATGCCCGGTACTATTAAAGTGTCAATATTATTGACAATATTGGCAGAATTGGGTGGTTCTTTGGTTCCAAATCTGCTAGTGACTAATTTATTTCCCTGAAAATCCATGCTTGTTACTCGACGAAAAATAATCCTGTCATTAACTATTTTAGGTAATGCTAAAGTCTTGTTGTCTATTATTGCAGATTTGAGAATTTTCTGAGTTCTGACTTCGGAACCTTTACTTACGTATCCCCCTACAACATTTGCAATCCTAAATTCCTTAGAATTGATAATAATTTCCTGGATATAATCGCTTTTTTGAGCGATATGAATTAAGGGTAAAGCATTTCGTTTTTCAAGTACCGCATTTCTAACTTTAGATTTCAGATAACTTATATTGTTTGACATTTTAACAATTCTTTT
Organism: Nitrososphaeraceae archaeon; assembly: GCA_025936955.1. Classification (GTDB taxonomy): domain Archaea; phylum Thermoproteota; class Nitrososphaeria; order Nitrososphaerales; family Nitrososphaeraceae; genus JAICSL01. The sequence continues at coordinate 2,906 of JAICSL010000185.1, read as the reverse complement.
TGGTCAGTAGAACGATCAGAAATACTTTCCATCAAGAATGGTCAACTTGTCTATAACAAAATTTTCAGTGCGACCAAGGTTTAAATAGGGTGAATAAAATGAGATCGAGTATTTCCGGTTTATTTTGCTATGGCAATTTTTTTCTAGTCATCTCCTTTTCGAGAATAGGGAGGAATATAATTAGACTGAAATTAACAAGGACTTCATCTATTTTAAAGTTTTGATGTAGATCAATCCAATGATCTTAATATTTTTCTCTTAATGTAATAAAATAGTTTCCAGACTATATTTGCTTCAATAACTTAATCTCATTTGCTAAATCTAACTCAAATTCAATATCTAGTTTTAAGTCTGTAAAAGATGTCTTCCTCATATGATAAGGGATGTATAGATAAAACTTACCAAATCCTTATCTAAATGATATTCACATCTAATCCTGTCAGATTTAATGTTTATTCTAGAATAATATAACATGATTTTTAATCCAAGTATTGCTATAGCCTCCGATTGAACTTCAAAAATTATTTGGATACGAGAACATCAGCTGAGTACACTGGAGTATATAGGAAATTTTTTCTGATAAATGCAAATTAAATTATCGTACTGGGTATTGGAATAGAAAGATCATTTGTATCCTACGTACTCAATTCAGATAGACTTAATCATACAATTGCCCAATGACAATCATTTCATGATTGACACATGTCTATCTACAACGGTAATTTTACCTTCTGCAAATAGCTTTACAGCCCGAGGATAAATTTGATGCTCTTGTTGTAGGATTCTATCTGACAGAGTCTCCTCAGTATCATTGTTCACCACGCGCACAGCTTGTTGAAGTATGATAGGACCAGAATCTACACCATCATTTACAAAATGAACAGTACACCCTGATACTTTGACACCGTATTCTATGGCCTTTTTTTGTGCGTGAAGCCCTGGAAAGGCTGGCAGTAGAGATGGGTGGATATTAATTATGCGCATCCTATATCGCCCCACAAACTCTGGACTAAGAATTCTCATAAAACCTGCTAAACAAATTAAGCCTGAATCGGGATCTACGCCAAAGTTTTGCAATACTGTCACGATTTGGCTGTCGTAAAGCCATCCTTTGATACCTTTTTGTGAAACTACTTTAACAGGAATTCCAAACTTATTAGACGCTATTTCAAGACCTATTGCATCCTTTTTATCAGATATCACTACAGTGGGTTTAACGTTTTTTATTACTCCTGAACGTATTGCAGTCAGGATAGCTTCCATGTTACTTCCTCTACCAGAAATCAATAATGCTAGTCTAATCAAGTGTCACCTGATAGATCTACCAACCTTTTAAACCTGATAATGAATCTTAAATCAGATTACTATATTCTTGACGTGAATGTTAAAATAACTCATAATCAAATCTACAGGCTAATAAAGTGCCAAGCAGTGTGACGCTTTCCGAATGCGGTATAATAGTTTATAACCGTGGTAAGAAAATATTACTCGATCCTAAAAGACTAGTCCCTAGTGACTATATTTTTGTTTCCCATGCACATATTGATCATTTACACAGAAAAACCGCAGGTTGTATGGTTGGCAAGATCCTGGCATCAAAAGCAACTAGTCTAATTGCTAACGCAAGAGGCTACGCAATAAATAACGTTTACGAAGAGTGTGACGGATTTAAATTAATAGATACAGGTCACATTTTAGGTTCAAAAGGGCTATTAATGGATTTGGATCTTTATTATACAGGAGATATTTCAATCAGAGAAAGGGCATTTATGAAACCTGGAGCGCTGCCCAAAGTTCACACTTTGATAATTGAGTCTACATTTGGGAACCCCAAATACATATTTCCTAGCATAGACGATGTTATCCATAAGACAAATAAAATAATCTCAGAAATGTATGATAAAGGTATTCCTGTAATTTTAATGGGTTATCCCCTTGGAAAGGCTCAATTACTGACCGATTTTTTCGGTCACTGGGATCCAGTATATATTCACGATGCCATTCATAAAATGAATTTTGTGTACAAGGAATTGGGCATTCCTCTGAAATCAGCTGTAAAGTTCTCTACCGCTGAAAGACAGGGTTTGCTTGCAAAGAAGCCTTGGGTAATGATATCACCATTAACACACGGTAGATCCAACTTTATCAAAAACATGAAAGAAAAATATGACGCTATAACAATTGGCTTTAGTGGATGGGCGATGGATACTCGCCATAAATTCATGATGGGTCTAGATCATATGATGCCATTTAGCGATCATTGTGATTATCGCGAACTTGTTGACGTAGTAAAAAAATGTAACCCGAAAAAGATAATCACATTTCATGGTTTTTCTGTTGATTTTGCTAAAGTCCTTCGAAGAATGGGTTTTGATGCAGAATCGATCAACAATATAAGCTTAAGGGATAAAAGAAAGCCCCTTTCAGATAACACACTTGATAAATATATCTCAAATATAGGTTGACTATTTCTTATTCTCTTCTCTAAAGTAGGGAATCACTTTATTGCCAAACATTTCTATATTTTTAAAATAACCGTCACCCCAGAATCTTATGATAAAATGATTTGTACCAGCACGAATAAATCTCTCCAGCATCTCTATCATGTCATCTGACTTTCCTACACCGATTGCTGTTCGGGCTACACTGTCAGGTATTTTTATCGCAGCTCTCTTCATTTGCTCCATTAATTCTGGCTTATTCATGGCATATTCAGTAAAGTATTTACGGAAATCGAACTCAGAATCTTGGGATAGATTGTGAACCTTTAATAACTCTGGCTTGTAAAGGCTAACTTTAACTGCATTTTTCATCTTGTTCCATGCTTCTTCACCATCATCGGTAAAATAAATGTCTACATCATTTGCAAACTGGAAATCTGAAATATTTCTTCCAAACTTTTTGGA
>JAICSL010000376.1 GCA_025936955.1 Nitrososphaeraceae archaeon | reverse complement strand
GTCAATTAAAATCTTTATTAGGTTCAATCTTATATGTTGTGATTGGAGACAATGGTACATCCAAGTTTCTTTTCTTTATGTCTATTGACTCCATTAATCAAGCATGAATGGTTAGAATTGAATTGAAATGTTGAACTGGAAAAATTACTGTCATCCATAAACAATTAATTAATAAATGGAGTGGTTTTTACTTAAATGTGTCATTACTCAATAATCAAAATAGTTATAACCTCCTATTGTTAAATTTGCGAAGTCACTTGATGTGATCTCGTTAGGTTATCGATAGTTATATATCATCAATAACACTCAGAGTAAACTATATGTTTGACGGTGGTCATCATAAGTATATTTAAAATACAAGTCGATTCAATAAAAAATTCTTGAATTCCTCTTCATTTACATCTACAGCCGCTAATATATTTCCAGAGAGACTATTTTCACAAAACTTTGTAGAACCACGCATCTTGCCTTTCAATATGACATCAACATTTCCTCTCTTAAATCTAAATAAGGATGGTCTTTGTAACATTACAAGAGCAAATACATCATGTAAATAAAAAACCGGATTAAATGAGAGTTTAAAATCCAACAACGATAGGATAAGATTAGATCTTAAACTTCTATCCTTGCAAAGTCTATCGACAAATTTAGCATCGAAAGCACATTTCCTTTTCGTTGTTATATTTAATCCTGCGATCTTGATTTTTGCTTTTAGATTTGAGCCGAAAACTATTTTAGCTGCTTCTGGATCACAATAGGAATTAAACTCTGCGTAGTCTGTTACGCTACCAATAGTTTTGTTTCTTTCAAATCTAAAGGCTCCTCCCATAATACATATTTCCTTTATGTGATCTGCAAATGATGGTTTATACATAAGCATCCTTGCGATATTAGTTAATGGTCCAGTTGCAATAATTGAGATTTCATCATTAGTATAACGCCTCGCCACATCGTCTGTGAAATTTAGATAGGATGGTGCTGCTGATATTTTTTTTCTTAATAATTCAAGTTTATATGACTTATGTATACCCAGATTACCTAATCCATCCTTTCCATGCTGATACTCTTTCCTTTTCTTTATCCTAGCAGGAAGTGGCCTATTTATTATTGATCTAGTGGCTCCCGGGATAACAGGTATATCCGTTATTCCTATGGATTCTAATAATATCAAAGCATTTAGAGCACCTAGCTTTGGATTAACGTTCCCGTTTACGGTAGTCACTGCTATTATATCAATGGATGACCCAAATGCAGTAATGATAGATATAGCGTCGTCTATACCCGGATCTGCGTCAAGAATAACTTTTCGCATATAAAATCCCTATCATCACGTGATTGCTAAATATAATAACATTAAAGGCTATATAATGCATTATTGTGTCTATGTCTTGGGTAAAGGAAATATATCTTGCAAAGTTTAAGCTGTGATGAAAAAACACCATATGCAAGCAAAAGCTTGTAATCATTAGACATGTACTGACGTGATTACTACAGTACAATGAGAAAAATTAACGAGATACTTCTATACTTAAAAAGGGATCTTTTGTGGTCCATTTGCTGAACTATCGAATAATGCTTCTTACATTGATCTTGGCATGCACAGAGATATCATTCTGAGGTCTTTACAAGATAGATAACCTTAAGTTTATTGTCATGATATCTGGAGGTAAAGTCTACTTACGACCTTGTTCAATGCATTTTCAGTTGTACTTGTACCGGTTCTTAATGCGGATCTGATTGGCCAGATTATTTGCTCTTAAACGAAGTAACTCATCTAGAATACTGAATGTAATCTAACCTCCAAATAATCAGTAAATATTACCTGGTGATTCTGTAAATGCATGCATCTGAGTATTCCATCAACCGGCCGGGAGATTGAAAACTATTCATAGTTATTCAAGAACCTTTAACGTCTT
>JAICSL010000269.1 GCA_025936955.1 Nitrososphaeraceae archaeon | reverse complement strand
GTGATTATAGGAGAAGTAGGTGGTCATGTCAGTCAGGCTGAAAATGTAAAAACAGGACCACCTCCTGATGGTACTGGCGGAATATTAAGAGTAACACAAGATGGACAAGCTGTAGAGAATAGTCCTTTGGGCAATACACCACCTCTAAACATCTATTATGCATATGGTGTACGAAATAGTTTTGGTATTGACTTTGATCCTATTACAGGTAATTTATGGGATACAGAGAATGGACCTGCATATGGTGATGAGATTAACCTTGTAAATCCTGGATTTAATAGTGGATACGGAGAAATACAAGGAGGATATGCAAAAGATAACCATGCAAATCCATCTCGTGATTTGGTAAAATTTACTAAAGAAGGAACATATAGTGATCCAGAATTTGTATGGTCTCAAACAATAGGTCCTACTGCTATAAAATTCCTAAACTCTGATACATTAGGTTCTGACTATAAGAATCATATCTTTGTAGGAGATATCAATTATGGAAACATATATAATTTCAAATTAAACCAGGATAGAACAGGACTTGAGTTTGATAATCCTGTCATAGCAGCTAGCAAAAAAGCTGATTCAATAGGTGACCTTCAAAATATGCTATTTGGACAGGGATTTGGTGGTATAACTGATTTGCAAGTAGGACCTGGTGATGGATATTTGTATGTTCTTACATATGGTGGAACATTGTATAGGATAATGCCCGCTTCTGCAACATCCTCAGATTCATCCAGTTCATCAGATAATACCCCAAAACATGATACATCATCTTCAACTGATACTTCTAAAACATCGTCTGATGATAATTCTGCATCTCAACAACAACAACCATCCGAACCACCAAGTTCAAAACACACTAATAAACATCATTCCTCTTCCACTTCAGAATCACCATCAGATCTTTTCTCTAATCTATCTCCGACTCTCGATATTGGTGGGAATGAGAGATGAAAAAGCAGTATATAATGTAACAGTTTTTACAGAATCTGCAGATATGTAATGAGAACAATAAATTTATGGAGTGATTATTTAACATAATAATTTAGATAATATTTAATTAGTTTTATCATACTAGAATTTCAGATCTGGTGAGTAGATCAACATCATGGTTGGTAATCGGCTATGCTATCAAATCATGATACAAGGAATTCAAGTTAGAATAAGAATGAATTACAGATATATCGTATTCTGATCATAAAGACAAGGTATTAGAATCTAAAAACAAATTATATAAGGTTTGAATTTTATTTCTTGGTCCTACTCTGTCTATAGATGGAGTCTAACCAGATTTTGTTTTCACAGTAAGCCAGCTAAAGCATGTAATACTATCTATAATAGTTTTTTATTTCGATATTATTCTATATTATACTTTATGGGTACTTTGTTAACAATTAAGTATCTAGGCGCACCTTTTTTTTCTTTTGTGCAAGTCAGTAGCACATAACAAACTAGCGCGTACTGATTTTTAAGTGCCTATCAATCAAGAGACGTAACATAAAAAGCATATCATTCATATTCAAAGTATCGTTGTTCTTAAACTAGATCTCAAGAGAAAAATGAGAAGAGCCTTTTGATAGATCGTTTATTGCATATCTCTAGAGAGCTTACGAGCAGTGTTCCTGCGTAGATCTCTCAAATCCTCTGTCTCTTTTGTCTTAGAGATGGATTCATGTCCCAGCTCTGATCGAGGTTCTTCTCCCAGTCGTCCACCAGTGGCATCATTTAATGCCTGATCCCGGTTTAGTGGATTTTTATTCTTTCTATCTATGCTCATATCTTAGCCTCAATAATATATAGACAATATCGATTATAGGGTTTTGCATATTGAGATATTACTTTATTTGTTTTCATTACTATTATGTACTTTAAGATGATAGAATTCCACTACAATTGTTAGCTTCTTGCTCAAATAAGTAGTGATACATGCTATATTGCTTAATATTGATATGGGCCTAATTTTGGTAACTCGACTTGACGATCAGAATATACATCTGTGACAAGATGTGAAAAATCGGGAACATTTCTAGTGGATAGGAACAGCACGACATTCAAAATAGGTCTTGATTAGTGTTATTCAATTTCTACAATTATTTTGCTACCATCTTTGACTTTGTCTAAAATATTCTCTTTCGATATAATCTTACCAATAATATTAACAGGAGAATACGGTACAATTTTGCCTGGGGAATTACTTATAGGGGTAGGACCATAGAACAAGCATAATGCTTTTCCTTCTGGCCAATAAGCAACATCTAACAGATTGACTTCAGATTTAGGATTTTCTTCAATAGCTAATATGGATGTCCTATCGGTATAAAGCTCATCGCCCCATCTGTTAATTTTTACTTCTAGAGGCAAACTGTCAAGTGTTGATTTAACGGTATTTGGAGACAACGAACTGTCTAATTCGATGTAGACCGTTATATTGCTCTCAAACTTAATAGATATCCTTTTTTTCTCGTTTTTCATTATTAGACTGACTCATAAAGAAATAATAAATTTTTTGTACAGCTGTAATGGTCTGTTATAATTAATTTTCGAGCCGACCATATCTATATTGCTAAATAAAATAATCCTCTATAAAGCTCCTCTTTAAGTTTAAATTAGCAGCTGAATTTCCGAGGACGCGCGTTCAGAACAGTCAAAAAATCAATCTTATCAGCGTAATGATTAGAAAACTATGGTCAAAAACTCAAATGGTAGAAAAGATTTCTACGTTTTTGATTAGCTATTGTTTATATTTTTCTCTTCTGCCTCGTAATTTTCCATTTTCCTAGAAATACACCGTAGAAAGCAGAACGATTTCCCATGATATGCAAACCTTTGTGCATAGCGTCTTTGTAATTTCGTCTCCCAATATACAACTTAGCCTGATTTCTTTGCTACTTTCTCGCTCGGGCACTAACTGAAAGCAGACCGCTGTTATTGATGATGCCAATTTTTCTCATATAGCTGAGAACTAGTTACTTAGACTTGTTGCTATATCAATAAGGATCGGAGCATCGTTGAGGTCATTCAATTGTGAGCAAAGCTAAAAACAATGGCATTCTAATGCCTCGTAAT
>JAICSL010000003.1 GCA_025936955.1 Nitrososphaeraceae archaeon | reverse complement strand
TATGAATGGTTAGAAACTCCTGGACATCCTGCATCCGAGAAGAAACCTTTTATGATTAGAGAAAAAGATTGTATTTTTTGTATGGCCTGTGAAAACGTATGTCCTCCGCAATGTGTAAAAATATTTCAAAAGGGTCAATAAATAAAATCTTCGGTGAGTATAAATACTTCAAGCAAAATATTTTCTTCTCAGACAAAGTTTATGCTAGGACTAGGAGCCTTTCTTTATGTCATATTTATTACAATCGCCTGGATAATGACGCTATATACTCTTAATTTTTACTATCTTTCTTATCAATCGAGGCATAACTTAAGACATGAAAAGCAAAGGAATCTACAATCTGAGATATCAAAGGAAAATTTTCTTCCTCTCGTGACTATTCAGCTGCCTCTATACAATGAAAAATATGTGGCTGCTAGACTAATTGACGCTGTATGTCAAATTGATTATCCTAAGGAGAAATTAGAGATCCAGGTACTAGATGATTCCGACGATGATACTATGGAGTTGATTAGAACAATAGTAGACGATTATAAACTACAAGGTTTTGATATAAATCATATTCATAGAATAAACCGATCTGGCTATAAAGCCAGCGCATTGAAAGCTGGTATGAAGCGTGCCAAAGGCGAATTCGTAGCAATCTTTGATGCAGATTTTGTTCCTCCTCCATCTTTTTTAAAAAAATCACTAATCCACTTTGCTAATCCAAAACTGGGATTGGTCCAGTGCAGATGGGGACACATTAATGAAGGGTATTCTGGTCTTACAGAAGCGCAAGCAGTTTCTCTCGACCTGCATTTTCTTATAGAGCAGAAGGCTAAAAGCTTAACACATCTATTCATGAATTTTAATGGGACTGCAGGCATTTGGAGAGCCTTGTGTATTAATGATGCAGGTGGATGGCATACAAGCACCCTGGTTGAAGATCTTGATCTTAGTTATAGAGCTCAGATGAAAGGCTGGAAATGTTTGTTCTTAGAAGATATCGTGGTAGAAGCTGAACTTCCTGTTCAGATCAACGCTGCAAAGAGGCAACAATTCCGTTGGGCAAAGGGTTCGATGCAAGTTGCGATGAAATTGCTAATAGATGTTGGATTACAAAAAAAATTACCTCTTGATACAAAGATACAGGCATTTATACAGTTGACTAGGCATATAGTACATCCATTATTCCTTACACAATTTTTGATATTTCCAATTTTAGTTGCATTACATTATAAATTATATTCTGTTAGTTTAGCTCCAGTTATTGGTGTACTTATCTATATTCTAATGGGTCCATGCACGTATCTTTACATGATTAGGAAAATTTGGAAAGACAAATGGAAAGAAAAGGCAAGACAATATTTATACCTAATGATCTTTGCAGCAGGCATCTCTGTCAATAACACTGTTGCAGTCTTTGACTCATTAATCGACAACAAGAATGAGTTCCTACGTACTCCAAAATTTGGAATTGTAAAAAATGACGAAGATTGGAAGGATAAATCCTATGTTTTGCCATTTACCAAAACCACATTGTTGGAGATTTTTTTTGGTCTTTACGGATGTATAGCAATTTTCATCTCCATATTCTCAGGTAATCCGGTTTTTGTTCCTATTATAGCCATTCAGACAATCGGTTTTATATATATAGCATATCTAAGCATTGTGCATTCTTCAATTCACACAAAACCAAGTACACGAAAGAAAGACGTGCAAACCAAGAGGATTAATGATGCTTCAACCACATCGAGAGTATCTAAAGCTCATGTCCAAACAACCGATAGACTAAATACCACCGCCAGTGCTAAGACAATGATAAGAAGGGCCTGCGATAAGAATAATGGCGGAAAGAAGTTGGGAACCACATATTATAGAGTAACACTGGCTGGAATTTTAGGATTTATCATCTTCGGGGCTAGTATGGCATACTATGGTTATCAAAATACGATTTACCCTTTGGATAAAGCAGCTGGTTACTTATCTAGAGCTGAATCATCTCAAACAGCTGGAGGATTAATTGACTATATAAAACATGTGAAGCAATTCGTTCCTAAAGAAGGGAATCCTGTGTGGTCGTTCACGACTCCAAAAACAGACTTTAGACTGATTCAAAATGATCTTGATGCTATGCTTGCTCGTGCTATTTCTATTTCATCATTACAACCAAATAGCGCTGCATATAATACAGGATTAATAGACCTGCATGCGTCAATTAAAATAATCGAAACCAATTTAGAAGAAGCTACGCCATACCTTTATGCTAGCTTCACAAATATACTTCTTAGCGCAATATGGATAGCTGTAATTTTCTTCATATTTGCTGCCATGAAGAAAGGGAGGGCAAAGTTCAAAGAGTATGATACTACTTAAAGGTATACTTAGTTATCTTCTTCTATAGTAACGTCTATAGTGTAGAGATTTATGACACTTTTACTGTTTATCAATACCTCTAATTTTGATGTGTTTTCACAGAAGAATTAGTTAAGTATAATTAGTGACCTTTATTTCGCACTTTATGGTATTAAAACCAAATCGATATCTGCTAATTAAGCCAAGAAATGCAATTGTACTCTCGTTTTCATGATTTCTTCTTTATGTATCTTCAATTTTGTATCTGATGAATTGCTTTTTTGTTGGGATGAATATTATACAATGCAATAATATTAGAACTAATAATAGAATTATTTCATGAAATTGATTGTAACATCCATGATTATTTACAGTAACGATATATCAACATCTTCGCATGGACACGTTGAATTCCGAAGCGTTCATATACGATTTGGTCAGTTACCCTAGTACTTTCATCATCTTTCAGATAGAGTGTTCATCATCCCAGAATAATATTAATACTCGTTTGAGTTTAATTAACTTTACCCAGAGCATAGCGATTTATTACGTTCACCTTTAAATAATAATTTAGAAGTTTTATTGTATGTCAGCAGAGGAAAAGATTATTGAAAGGATTCTTTCTGCGAGGGTATCTGGTATAAAAAAAACAGATTTACGTAAAGAATACGGTGAAGAAACTGATTTAATTCTTGAGAATTTGATTAACCAGGGTCATATCGTAATTGATAAGAAGGGTACTGCACACTATTTGTGGCACAAGGATTTTTACTTTCAGAGTTTGCTAAACAGTGATCCAAAACTCAAGATCACATTTGAAGCGATAAAATCATTGCAACAGTCTGTTGATAATGCATTAGATCGATTAAAGAATATTGAGACTACTACTAGTGATATTTCGACAAAGGTCAAGTTGACCATTGAAGAGAGTGAACAAAATAACTCTGATAAAATTTCCTTAGAGTTTGATCAATTCAGGAATGAATTTGACACCGCTATAGCAAACCATTCAAGTTCTATAGGGTGGGTCGAAATAGCAAAAATTAGAAGTGAATTGTGTAACAAATACAACATCTCTGATAAGAGGTTTTATTCTTTAATGAATGAACTAACAAATCAATACCACGACAGATATGAGTTATCTACTGGTGGTTATGAAGGACTTACAGTACGTGGATTAGTTCATGGCTTTGTGAGGTGTATATAATGTCACCATATGGCTTAGCCCAGAATCCTTATCCTAATAGCCCCACCCCTAGTACCATTGATGCATGTATATTAGGAGGGACTAGACACAAAGAAGCAAGAGGTTCTATACTATCTTGTATAGATGATCTCCGTTCTAAAATTAATGAAAAAGCTAATGATAAAGATTTTCGTTTGATCACTCTAATACAAGACGTAGGCTCAGGTAAGACTCATCTTGCTTTACATATTAGAGGTTTAAAGGAGATCGCTGACAAAACAACAATCTCGTATGTTGATCTTTCACAAATATCTCCGTGTAATTTGAATAGTCTTTATACTGCGATGTTAAATGGTTTTACTTCCGAATATATCAACGATCTTAGAAAGTCAATCATCAATTTTCTAAAAGTTAAAGCTGAAAGAAATATTCATAACGCAAGGAAGATTTTTAAATATCGTACATTGGATTTTCTTATAGGTAAGAGTCTTGATACTAAGGTAGAAGAACTTCTCAATAACAAGATTATTCCAGACTCTTATGCCCTTGAAAGTGTACTAAAAGATGAATTTTCTAACGTTGAAATCTCGATCTTAAAACAAATAATAGAGGGAAAGTTTAAAGCTGGTCTATATAACGTAGAAAATCTTGAAGATATAATTGCTAATTTATCTGCACTATCTATCTTGAATTTAAGGTTTCTGCAGAAATTGACCATTTTTCAAATAGATGAGTTCGGTTCTGACAAGGAGTCACTGGATTTTGTTAAGGGAGTAATTAATGCACATCTTCCTTCTACAATTCTTATGTTAATTCTAACCCCATCTTCTTATGAAGAAATACGAAAACAAAGTATTTCCTTATTTGATAGATTAGAAAAAGCAAATTACAAAATAGACCTTGCTGGCTCAAACACATTTCATGAGATCATGGAAATTGTTACAGAGTATATAAAATATTTTGATTATGAAAAGAAATTTACTCCAGAGAATGAAAGTGATCTAATCGCAAAGTTCAAAGTAATTTATGACGAATTCTCCGATTTTAGAAACATAAGATCCATGATAAATATCCTCTATCACTCTACTGAGGGTGCAAAAAAAAGGAACGCAGAATTTATCGAAGAAGAGGATATTGATAATACGATCAAAAGTGTTTACCCAGGGTTAAGAATAAGAGGAAGTATCATGGATGTTCCTCTATCCGATTTTATCAAACTTCGAAAAAGCTGCAGCGACTTCCAAACACTTGAATCTGATATTCGTAATGCAGTAAGAGATCTAGTTAATTATGCTCATGAAGTAGGTACAGTTGCTAAACCTGAATCTATCAATGGAAAGGATAAGGGAATTGATCTAACGTATAATGATCCTTACGGAACTAAAGTCGCTGTTTCAGTAATCATAAATAAAGATCGTACAAAAAGCTTTGAACAAATATCCCATACTATGAAATACCTGAATTCTACGGATAAACTTGTAGTACTAACCAACGCAAGTAGCACGAGTGGTACAAATCGAACAACCTTTGTTAATATTGATCGATGTAAGATAGTTGATTTAATATATTTTAGCAGCAAATACAAGAATGATGAGATTGTGTGTGATGATTCCAATAGGGCTTTGATGCTCGCAAAATCGATAAAGCTTTGTTGAGAGTGCATCTGATCTAAAACTGAGAATTTATTTGTAAACTCCAAACTCTTTTAAGAGAGAAATACAAGTGTAGCTTTGTGGACAAAAAAGAAACAGATGATGGTTTCCATGAATATTATGAATCCTCATACCAGGATCTGTTTATGTGCAATATATGTGGGGAGGATGCAGAATTTATAGTCCAATTAGAGTTAATAAAAGAAAGAAGTACCTTTAATATAACGGAATTAAATCAGATCCCTTTTTATTTATGTAAATCACATGAATATCTCTATAGAAGAATGCAAAAAAATATAGAATTGAATAATTATTTTACTGAAACGATCAAAGAAAATCAGTAATATATAACAGTGCGGACTCGTGTCAAAGAAAAGAACTTTTAATACACTACCTGATTTTCTTCAGAATTTACATAAAGAAGGAGCTACATTGATAGATTTTAATGGAAATAAGGTTCCATGCATTTGTGTCAATTCGAAGAGATATGATGATATTATGAGCAGTGTATATAGTAAAAAATTGGCGGTAAATACTTTACTTAATGTATTCTACGACGGATATGATGTTTTCGTAGATGTTCAAATGGAATTTTTAGATATTGACATAGTCGAATATTATCTTTTGCATGCCAACGATATGCTAGAATTCTTTGAGGCATTAGCCAGTACAGGATTAATCAGTATTATTCCTAACGGTTCTCTTGGCAAGTCCAACTCAGAATTATTTATGATTCAACTACCAAAAAAAGAGGCTGCAGAAAATGCGCTACAAATAATCAAAGCAAATACACACGACAAAGACAAATATTAAAAAGATAGAATGCGTTGGTTTCAAGACAAGATATGAATAGAAGAAAAAGTATATGTACATTTAGACTTTAAAAATATGAATAGTACCGCAAAACCAAACACAAGACAACCGAGTTCATCGATCAAAAAGAAAGTAAAAAGAAATAATCTAAGTTCTAAAGATGGAGAGGAGAATAATGATTGTATTGACAAATATGGAACGCCATTGGAGATCGACACTCACTTTCAATTATACGGTAAACATGCCTGGGAAGTTCAGTACGGTGAAAGATGCACAATATGTAATACTAGAATAGATGAATTTGGATTTTGTAGCTGCGGCAGTCAAGGTGAATAAATTATTATTATTATTGTTATTATTAATCCAATCGATATCGTCTATTTAATACTTCTAACTAACTATTATTCATAATAAGTAGGATCAAAAATTCATACTCCATCTTAAATTGACATCAAAGTTATATCTAACACAAGAAAAACAAGTTTTTTGGATTGCAAGGTCTTGATATATCATTTTTCAGAATCTATATATCCTGTAAACTACCGGAAATACATTACACTGAGTTATTTCTTATTTAATTGATTTCATACATAGATGAAATTCAAATCATAATCTGAATTTAGTATCATTACAAATACTGTTTGAATGACATTTGGTTCATTGTATAGGGTCAAAAGAGATGCGACGGCCGGGATTTGAACCCGGGTTACCAGATTGGCAATCTGATGTCCTAGACCAAACTGGACGACCGTCGCGCTATATTCAACAAGATTGATGGTTATATAATAGTGTATACTCTAATCAATACAAATGAATTCTGAAATATTATTACTTGACATGCTTGTTATAGACAGTTAATACCTAGGTATAAAGGAAGTATTTACATTGATTTTCAAGGGATGTTCTTTGTATTCTTGCTGAGATATGTTTTCTATTTCGTAAGGAACAAGTTGATAATGTAATTACAATCGTAATGTGTTATTAGTAATGCTGGTGTCTGCTATTTGCTATTTATAGATCCTTGTGTCCAGATTTCCTTAAATAGCAAATCTTATCTGACACACTATGATTATAATATTAATAAAAGAGTAGAATATCCTCTGCTTTCGGTAACGCGTTCTCCAACTAGTTCTTCAACAATTATTGTGATAGAGATTAAATCAGACTTTTGACAATTCTTTGTATCGATGATGATGTAATCATTCAAAATGTCTGCACCATTTAGGCTTTCCATACTAACTGTGAAATCTACAGGATTATTAGAATTGATTAACAATAGCTGATCTTTTTGATAATTTCCTATTCGCACTAGTCTTCCTTCTCTTGGTAAAGCTAGTACGTTTAATTTGATGTCATTTCTGGGATGTACTATATACTGCCTCATGTCATTCACTATCACTTCAAACTTGAATGGATACCCCGCAGTTCTTTCTGCCATTTTGCTGATGCCATCATTCATAATAATATCTACTTTCTTGATTGTATTTCCGTAGTGTAAAATCCATTCGCTGGTAATTTTCGCTACATTATTGATATCCATTTTTCTCCAACTAGTTTCTTCCTTTTCCAACTGATATCGATCAACCCAATCCTTGTAGTCTTTACAAATGTCATTTATGAACTCTGTACATGTATTTTGATAATCTTCAATACTTGTCGCCCGCTCCGAATCTATATCTGCAGCAAACATGAGTCTCACATTACTTCACCTGTCATAAAAAGATAAATTAGTTCATAAATAAGTATACGTCTCATGGAGATTGATTCTCTATTCTCTAAGCTAATTGATGAATTTAGAACAAACATTAATCACAATAGTGGAATCTTTGATGCTCTTTTAAGGAAAAATTCAAATATTGTTTATCAGAAGATTAATGAGATCGCCAAAATTACGGGATCACGGTATAATGTTAGTTTGCAAGTACATTTTCCTGATTCAAAAAAAATCAATGATATTGATGCATATGGCACAGAAAATATTGGTATAGTTGTAGATAAATTTCGTAAGACGTTCCCTATTCCCAGAGAAACAATAAAGCAAAGGTCTGTAGAATTGTTGGGGAACGCGTATGCTCAAGATGCCTATATGTATGAAGGAAAGGAGGGTGTAAAGGTAATTTTTGAAGCAGGTCGCATAGAAGTTTTACCAGGTTCAATTCATCTTTGGTGTAAAATAGATGAGAAGATAAAAAATTATGGTAACTGGTTAATGCAAAATGTTTATTTTCCGTAAATAAGTTAGAGGATTTTGGAATATGTTCTCCTGTATATAATATAATCAGTTATCAATTGAGTCGAAATATTTGGAAGGGCATTTTATCTATAATATAATTTAAATATTTTTAACTCATCTAAACAGATATCTTTAACAAAAGTCGATATAAATCGGACGAGGTAACAAAAAATTTCGGTTCAATTTTTTAATGTATTAATAACGATTGATAAAATGATAGTTTCATATCCAAAGGAAAGAGAACGCCAAACTTAAGAAAGGCCATAATCGTTACATATCCATACAATCAGGTAATTAAAGAAGCCATTTCTCTAGCAAATGCAGCGGGGTACAGTGTCACGAAGCTAGTAACTCAACGTCATATCACA
Source organism: Nitrososphaeraceae archaeon (assembly GCA_025936955.1). Classification (GTDB taxonomy): domain Archaea; phylum Thermoproteota; class Nitrososphaeria; order Nitrososphaerales; family Nitrososphaeraceae; genus JAICSL01. Next base: position 12,641 of record JAICSL010000003.1, on the reverse strand, counting down.
AGATCAAGATATGGTATAGGTCGTGGGAAGGCAGAAGAATTAAAACAAGTCGTAAAGGAGCTGAAACCAGATCGAATTATATATGATGAGGTCTTGAAACCAACGCAACAGTATAATTTGGCAGGTCTCTGCAAGATCGAAGTTATTGATAGAGAACGCTTAATTCTGGAGATATTTGAACAAAGAGCAAGCACTGCAGAATCAAGAGTACAGATTAAACTTGCTCAGCTTAGATATGAGTTGATTAGAATCAGGGAAAAAGTTAAACTCGCAAAGCGAGGTGAGCAACCAGGCTTCTTTGGTCTTGGAAAATATGATGCTGATATTTATTATCTTGATATTAAAAGACGTGCAGTTTTGTTAAAGGAGAAGGTAAAGAAAGAAGAGAAAAGGAGAAATCTTTACAGAATCCAGAGATCAAAAGCATATCTTGACACCATTTCTTTAGCAGGATATACTTCTGCAGGAAAAACAACTTTATTCAATGCTTTGACAGGAGAAACGAAAATCACGGGGGATGGTATGTTTACTACCCTAACGACATTTACAAGAGCGATGAATTTTGAAAACAACAAGGTTTTAGTTTCGGATACTGTTGGATTTATCAATAAGCTTCCAGCATATATGATTGATGCATTCAAATCTACCCTTCACGAGCTTACTCATGCTATTCTTATTCTGCTCATACTAGATATAAGTCAAGCAGTAGAAGAAATCAAAAAGAATATGGAGAGTTCCATTGAAGTATTGAATGAGCTAAATATACCCCTTACCAGAATCATTTATCTGCTTAATAAAATGGATTTGACTACTCTAAATGATGTATCTGATAAAATATACCAACTTGGATTATTGGAGCATACTAATTATGTTTTACCAATATCTGCCAAAAAAGGGTATAATATAAATAGCTTAAAGAAACTAATAGCAAAACTAATTTTTTCATCTCGTGTGCAAAAGCCAGAGTTTCCATGAGTTTAGTGGAAAGGCATATGCTAGTATTCGTAATCTTGTATTTTTAAATACTGTCAAATTCATTTGTGAATAGTGGTAGTTGGCTAAAGAAGATGTAGATGAGAAAAAATGATTATTACTGATTTCTATTACTGTCGACTTACAATAAAACCATCATCTCAGTTGTCTTTGTTTCAAAAGTATAATTACTTCTTGACTGTTATTATTCAGATAAGATGTAAGGATCTTCTTGGTTGGTTCAATTAAGTGACTTTGAATTTTAATCAAATTACTATTTGCCGAAAGCCAAAAGTGGTCTTGTTATACAAAAATAATAATTTTTATACGTTTATTCTATAATATCTTAATTTTATTTACATGAAAGATATATATTTGGTAAATATTTAAATAAATGGATTTGTTTCGTGGATCAAAACAATAATAAATGTTACAAGTCCGAATTTTATGACACGAAGTAATTGTTTTGATATATTTGAAATATCTATTTGGTTACGCTAATAATCTCGTATTTGTACTGAATTTGCCCTTCATCATCGTAGACCTCTGCTCTTAATGGCAATGGCTCATCGTGGGTGAGCCAAATTTTACTTGTTTTTGAATTGATAGTATAACCTAATATGAAGGAGTCGAATACACCTGCTTTAGTTTCCAACCTTTCTCTGGCAGTTACCTTTATTGGTACTGATGATGGACCTACAATAATAGTATCCCATTGCGCTCCAGGAACCAAATATTTAGGTTCTCTTGCAATATCTCTTATAGTCAGGATTGACGATTCTATGGGTTCAAAGAATAATCTGAATGACTCCTCTGCCTGACCTTTAAGAGTAAGTTGTTGCTTTGATAGCAAGACGCTACTTTCCCTGAATACTGTGTTGTTTTGAACAGAAATGTTCACCTTCCAGTTATCACCCAAATCTTGAACAAAATCAATCGATACTTTCGAATTATAGAGTGAGCTATGTGGGCCGATACTTGTTACATAATAAGTAAATGTTTGACCTTGAATAATTTTTTCGCCTGGTCTCCATAAGTCGGCATTAGTCGGTGGATTAGTAAATGAAGGAGTGGGTCCAGAAAATCCTCCACCATTTGCAATAATTATCAGGCTTACGCTAATACCTGCTGCTGCAAAGATTCCTGTCATTAGAAATACCTGTCTTATTGGAGACACTTGATGATTGTAAACTATGTGTTATTTTAAGATCGTGACAACCAGCAACTAATTATTTTTTAGATATTAGTTCTGTTATTCTTCATATATTCAAACACTCGTTATCCACATATTCTTATGTTAAGATACCCTTTAATAACAAAAGTAAAATAGATTTGATAGTTCAATATTTGATGGTATAAGCAAGACCGTCGATTAATCTCTGAAGCATAATATTTGCTTCTATAATATGTTATTCTGGATTGCTAAAAAGATCTATAGTCCTAGTAGATAATTTATTTATCTTTTATCGTTGATGTTCCATTGAAATTCTTTATTTATAATCAAATGAGATAGATGCTATTACTATTACATTTAGTTATGAGCCATATCTGAATAGATCTCATTCTAGACCATATTTATGGGACTTCATGTAAAAATATTATATTAAACGAAAGGATTTATATCATCAAATTAAACTAAATTTATGGGACTAGGAGAATATATGGCTAAAGAGATCGTAAGGGAAATAGGTAATAGATCAAGAGAATTTTACGAATTTATAATGCCAGCCATAGATATGGTAGAGATTGGCAGTGATTTGATAGTTACAATTGACTTACCCGGCTTCGCCAAAGAAGACATTGCTCTTAGAATTGATGGAAATATCTTATCAATCAATGCAAAAAGGCAAACAGTAGACGATCTCTATACAACTTATTATAAGCAAAGGCCTATTAGAATAAACAAGAAAGTGATATTGCCTATATCAATTAGTGATGATGAAAAGATAGTCGGAACAGCCAAGTATGAATCTGGAGTAATAATATTAAGAGTTCCAATAGCAAAATCGAGCAATATTACTATAGTTTAATTGGTTTTGTGCAGCTTGGCTTAGGATCTTGTTAATCCAATTCGAGCGCTTAACCCTCTTTTTTCCATCAGTTAGAAAATTCTATCCATCTTTCAATTGGTGATATCCCATGTGTATAGAGCATAAACGTTAATAAACTTGTGTAAGATCAAACACTCAAAATGGAGGTATCATGTGCGTTTCAGAATGATTGTAAATTAGTAATAACGAAAGCATTCATCTATCATAAATATAGGTAGTTATTCCATAAAAATATCGATGTATAAACGAATTCTGAAAAGATGGTTTACTAGAATTTTACACTTCAAAGATAATAGTGATATTGGTGTTGGTGACTAAAATTCAATAGTTCATGTTTTTTATTTAGTTATTCGCCTAATATTAAAAGTATTTTTGCTTTTTAGGTAAAAGATTCCATTTATCTATCTCTACTTCCGTTCTGGTGTTTGGCAAAGCTTAATGGTATTTCATCTCTAATCCAAAGGATTCTATACTGGGCCAAGTATTGGAGACATCGTTTTAATAGAAAACTGTGAATTTAAATATTATTATTTAAAGACCGAAGCGTTAACGTGTCTACCTTTATCATCTTTTGTCTTTGGATTTCTCTGTTATAATGCCTGCTTCTCTTAAAAGTCCTGAATTATAAGTTGATGCAATTTTCCGAAAGGTTTCAGCAATCATTCCTTCACTGTTACTAATATTTATCCGATTGTTCCCTTGTTCTTTCTCTTTATTATAGCTCTCAAAAACTGTACGGTTCTGTTCATTCTGTTCGTGTTCCTCTTTTTTCACATATTCTTCTAACAACGCTAATTTTCCGATTATCTGTCCTTTACCACAATCAGAAAAACCATTATTTTGTAGAAATGGCATATATTTCAATAAGACTTTGCATTCTGTGAGTTTAATTATTGCTTCATCCATGGATATCATACTCATTTCTTCCTCTCTGAATAACTACTCAATACTTATAAAATCATAATATACAATTAATTTACTAAATCAGATACAAAAACTGATTTATGATTATAGTAAATTGTATTCAGAAGCCATGATAAGCCGATTAACTACAGGAGATCAGGTGATTTTTGATCTATGGATTACAATTATTTGTGATTACTTATAATCAATACTCTAATGTTTATTCTGAAAATTTGGCGCTCATACTCATGAATAATCATAATCATCATTTTCTTTAATACATTACGTCCATTGAATGTATTCCGAGTTAGCGCAATTGCTCTAATAGAATGTAAGATAAAAAAAAGTAAAATAAAAAAAGTAAGATAAAGTCGTGTTAAGATGTATATCAACCTATATTTGATAATGATAATTAAAGCCCCTATGAACATATTTTCAACTTGGTTGATATCATTCTTCACTTAAGAGAAAATCTTATTTTGTTAGATTTAAAAATCCCTAATTAGAAATATATTCGTAGATTTGTAACGAATAAATTAAATGCAAGACCAGTTAGAAAACCTCTAAGGTATTCAATACTGTGAATATAAGCGACTTCATTGAGGTCTCAAAGCCAAGAATAGTGATTGTTCTAGTAATAACAGCTATTTGCTCGTCGCTTGCTGCTAGTAGATTTGACAATACACCCGCAGTTGCCTGGGATGTATCTGTCTGGCAACTGGGTTTTCTTACTATCTCTGGTAGTTTGGCATCTATGGGCGCAAGTGCGCTTAATCATTATTATGATAGAGACCTAGACAAGATGATGAACAGAACCTCCACTAGACCTGTTCCTTCTGGTCGGTTATCTGCAAAAAGTGTATTGCTTTATGGTATTAGTACTAGCATTCTTTCAATCATTATTTCGTATTTCACTCTAAATCCAGTAACTACAGGAATGATAGCACTAGGTATATTTTTCTACGTCATAATTTACACTATATGGCTCAAACGTAATAATGCGTCAAATATTGTCATTGGAGGTTTTGCAGGAAGTGCTGCATCGATGGCAGGATGGGCAGCATCAACTGGGTCAATCAATTTGCTTGGATTTTTAATAGGATGGATTGTATTCATGTGGACTCCCCCTCATTTTTGGTGTTTGGCAATTAAAACCCGACAAGAGTATGCGAGTGCCCGTGTTCCTATGTTGCCTGTTTTAATTGGGAACCAAAGAACTGCTAATTACATATTTATAAACACAGCTATTTTACTTCCATATTCTGTAATGCTTTATTTTTTTGGTTTAGGCATAGTTTACACAATAATCGCAACAATTTCAGGGTTACTTATGATAATATATCATTACAAGTTGACAAAAGATCCAACTCCGTCTTTTGCGTGGAAAGCATATAAAGTTACGGCACCCTATTTAATAATAGTATTTGTTGGTATAGCGTTCGATGCTCTTCTTTATTATCGAATCCCTTGATTTTATGATAAACCAACAGACGCAGAATTCACAGCGGTTTCGATTCGACGCTTATCTTTTCCAACCCATGAAATCCTGATTAAACCGTATATTTCAAGATCAAGCAATGTCTTATTTAAATGAGCGTCAGTTAAATGAACTCCATCTTTGCTCAATATATTGACTAAATCAGAATCAGTTAATGTACCCGCATTACGAATCTTTTCATAAACGAGGTTTCTCAAGGGATATTTCATTACTCGTACTCGGACACCACCTTATATTAATACAATTCTTATTTACAACCGCGTATTATGCTAAATATATATGAAATTACCCATAAAATACCTTGTCTATAGGTCTTGGTATTGCATAGGTAATACGCCTCTTTATCGACTCGTACCAATCTTCTACATCCTTTGTTATTGATGGGTTAACCAAGAGTAAAGCTTTGCTGAAGTCGCTATTACTAATAATTTTTGATTTAGACCGTATCGCATTAACTGCTGCCTCTCTGCATAAGGCAATAAGGTCCGCACCACTAAATCCCGTAGCAGAGTGCAACATAGTTTTAAAGTCAATATCACTTGCTAAAGGCATGGAATTGGTTAGTATTTTGATAATATCCAGTCGTGCTTTTTCGTCGGGAGGATTGATATATACAATTAAGCCTAATCTTTCCGGCCGAAGCAAAGAAGTATCTATGAGATCCGGTCTATTAGTTATGCCAATCACTACAACACCTGCACTGCCTGAATCATCCATTTCTGTTAAAATCTGGGAGAGTACTCTTTCGTTACCTACAACATCTTCTTCTCCTCTTGGTCTAGCAAGAGAATCTATCTCATCAAATACCACGATGCATGGAGAGGATGCCCTTGCTTTTCTAAAAATTTCGCGTATAGCTTTTTCAGACTCACCTACCCATTTCGACAATATCTCTGGACCACGTACAACTATGATATTGGCACCGCTCTCAGTTGCCAAAGATCTGGCGATCAAAGTCTTGCCACAGCCTGGAGGACCAAACAATAAGGCTCCTCTCGGAGGCTTAACACCCATTCTGATAAATTGTTCGGGTTCTTTTATAGCTGTAATGAGGTTATCATATAATAAACGCTTTGCTTCGTATAGACCGCCAACATTATCCCATCTTGTACGAGCGACCTCTACATAAAATTCTCTCATTGCAGTTGGAATAATTTCCTTCATTCCATCACTGAAATCCTTATTCTTGATTTCCATTAATTGAAGTGTATCCGGCGCAACTTTATCTCCTGCGAAATCCATTTCGGGCACATAACGTCTAAGTGCCTTCATTGCAGCTTCTCTACATAATGCTTTGATGTCTGCCCCAGTATATCCATGAAGTTCAGATGAAATTTCTCGTAGATCAATATCCTGTGCAAGAGGCATTCCCATTGTATGAATTTGAAGAATTTCTAACCTGCCTTCACAATTCGGCACACCGATTTCAATTTCTCTATCAAATCTGCCAGGACGTCTTAAAGCTGGATCGATACTTTCTGGTCTGTTTGTTGCCCCAAGGACAATTACATTGCCTCGTTCAGACATACCATCCATTAAAGCAAGAAGCTGTGCTACCACCCGTTTTTCAACATCGCCAAAAGCTTCCTCTCTTTTTGGCGCAATAGCATCAATTTCATCAATAAATATAACACTTGGTGCAGACTCTCTAGCATCTTTGAAGATATCTCGCAGCCTAGCTTCTGTTTCTCCATAGTATTTATTTACAATTTCAGGACCGTTGATAATATAGAAATTAGCCTCGGATTCTGCCGCTAGCGCTTTGGCAATTAGGGTCTTTCCACAACCGGGAGCACCGTACATGAGTACACCACTATGTGGTTCAATACCAAGCTTGGAAAATACCTCAGGATGTCGCAATGGTAGTTCAACAATCTCCCTTAATCTCTTTATCTGTTCCTTCAAACCTCCAATCTCTTCATAAGTGACTCTGGGTTTTTTATCCATAATTGTCTCTGCCATAATGCGGAGTTTTGTTGCGCTTTCAATTCTAACTGTTGTGTGTTGTGGTATTACTCTTTTAATCCGAAAATCCATAGGGTTACCCAGAATTATCACCGATATCTCATCGCCTTCATTTATTGGAAAACCTTTAAGTCTATTTTTTACAAACTCGCAGAATTCTTTGTCGACAATGATGTTGTTATTCCCTAAAGGCATCAAAATTACGCCCTTTGCAGGTTTGGATTTAATTCTTCTTACGGTCAGAACATCATTCAAACTTACACATGCGTTCTTTCTAGTTTGTCCATCGATTCTAATAATATCCGTATCCTGATCTTCTTCGTCTGCATTCCAAGCCGTTACTACCGTATTACGTTTACCAATAAGTTCTACAACCTCTCCGGGTTCTATTCCAATACGATGCATCGATTCTAAATCGATCCGTGCCCTTCGTTTACCTATATCTTGATGTTTTGCTTCAGCTACTCTTAATTGAAGCGTAGCTGATGATTTACCGCTACTTACGCGAGACTTTTTCAAATTCTGGCGGCAACCTCTTTCTTCTCTTTCTCAGACTACTTCATTTTCACAGATTGTCGGCTTATGTTAATTACTTCTATCTCACCCACTCCTCCAGTATTTTTAATTGATTCTTCCAACTTATCCATTTGACCTTCGTCGTCATTCAATACGAAATCTCCTATAATTGCTTGCAAGCCAAAGGCAATGGGTTCTTTCATATGTGCTCTCAGCTCCATACCATCTGGAACCTGGTTCTTCAAAGTCTGAATAACTTCGTCTATATTTGAATCTGCTTCAGCTGGCAAGATTCTGATTCTCGCAACTAGACGTGTCATTTTTATGGACCCTCAAATCCACATCCCACACATTTGTATCCCCTAGCAAATTCACGGCAGCTTTCGCATCGCCAGATTAAGACATAACCACAATTGGGACAATAGTACTTTACACATTCATCATTGGGCATTATCGGTCTACTGCACGAAGTGCAAACAGGTAATTGTAATGATTTAGACATGTCCAAATAGTTGAAGAGTTATATCCGAATTTATATTTTGCTTATTTATACAAATGCCTAATTTCACTCCCGATCATTGTTCTTATTATCTTGATTGCACCTTTTGTACTCAGTATTTTCGTAATAGCGTTCGAATGAAAGTCGAAATTTCCAGAGGTTGAGACATCTTTAATCTCACTATTTGAAATATTTGAAAATATATCATCAATTGCTTTATTGTCTAATCGCTCCAATAATCTCCTAGCAAAAAGCATTTTATCAAATTCCCTTTTGAACATTGAGAACCAGTTCTTCTCATAATGTTTTAATAATCTGTCATTATTTTCTTCTAATGCCTTCACAATAGCTCTACCGGCACAGATTCCTCCCATTCCACAAGTATAAATTCCTCCAGCAGTAGTCGGTTTGGTCTGACCGGCCGCGTCTCCGATTACGAGTGTATTATTGAAAACAAAATTTTTCAACGGACCTAATGTCCAAATTGGAGCATATACTTTCCTAACTATCGAATATTTTTCACCTTTACTTTCCAAATATGATTTCAATACGTTTGCGGCATTGATCGATCTGCCCGCAACTCCGACCTTTCCGCTACCTGAACCAGTAGGAATAACCCATGCAAAGAACCCTGGATATTTGTCTTTGTCAAATTTTACTTCAACAGTATCCTGATCAATCCATTCTGTATATACCTCATACTGAGCAGACTGCAATATGCCTTCCCGATTTCTTTGTAATATTGACGAAACTCCCCTTGCATCTATAAAGTAAGTGGATAACAAATCTCCTTCAGAGGTTTTTACAGTACATTTTCTGGTATCGCTTACGGCGTCTTGAGATACCGACCGCATAGAACATTTAACTTTTATTTCAGCTCCCATTTTCTGTGCTTGAAAAGCAATTTGCTTATCAAATACTCGTCTATCTAAAACAATTACTTTCTGTTCTACAGCATTCAACTCAAAACTCTTTGAGGGAGAAAAAATTTTTGCATATTTGATATTGTTCTGAATGGCGCCACTGGAAGGGATGATGCTAAGATCTTGGATGCCTTGCATGCTTACCAGTCCTCCGCAGTGTTCCGGCGTTCCTATTTCTGAATCTTCTTCAATCACAGCTACAGAAAATCCGGCCGAAGCTATTTCTCTAGCTGCTAATAGGCCAGAGATACTACCTCCTGCAACTATAACATCATAAGAGTCCATCATAAGAATCCAACATTATAATAGATACGCATTTAATTGCTTATGTATTAATTAATCTATAATATAGTGATAAAGTGGATTACAAGCAGGTTATTGTCGTTAGAAAGGATCTTAGAATGGGAACAGGAAAAATAGCCGCACAGGCAGCTCACGCTGCTGTGATGGGAGTGGAAAGAACAAAACACAAAAATCGAGATTGGTTCAGAGACTGGTATGAGTTAGGTCAGGCGAAAGTGGTAGTAAAAGTAGATAACTATGAAGAATTAATTCAGATAAGAAAACATGCTGAGAGTCTGAGTCTTACCGTAGTTCAAGTTCATGATAGTGGGTTAACTCAAGTCCCTTCAGGGACAGTCACGTGCATAGGGATAGGACCAGCACCGGTAGAGATGATAGATAAAGTTACAAAGGGATTAAAATTACTTTGATGTCATTCTATATATGATCACACATCTATACAGTGAGATTTAGATCTAAAAAAACTTTGATAGAATTACACTACTAAAAAATACTATTGCTAACGATTTTATTACTTTGCCCAAGCAGATGGCTATGACGAATTTTTTAATATTGTATTTCTTAGCTCCTGCTATAATGGGTATTATGTCACCAAGTATCGGTATCCAAGGTGATAAGAATATCAATACCCAGCCGTATTTTGTTAATAATACATCACTTTTCTCCATGTGTTCTTTCTTTGGAGTTCTTCCTAGCTTGGCAGACAGCTTAGTTCCGTTATATCCTATATAATAAGCCAAAAATCCTCCTATTATGGATCCGATCGTCAATATGATAAATATGGCCATTTTGTTTTGTCCTCCCAGTATCAAAGCAGACGTTGTTAATTCTGTCGGAATAGGAATTACCGATGATAGTAAAGCGTTTAAGAAAAGTCCAATTAGTCCATATTTTATAAAAAAAGAGCTTTGAATTATAGATTGTATAAAATCATATACCATGAGTTTAATTTTTGATATTAGACTTTTTATAGGTTTAGAAAAGTTTCGGAAGAAATTTTCAAAGTATATTTACCTTTCACTATTTTTGTCATAAACATTAAAAGAGAGTTACTAAATCAATGCCCATAAAAATATCCATTGACACTTATTGGTCGAGCAAGTTTGAGAACAGACATATATATGATACCATGACATCCTTGAGTTAATTGACTGATGGACAGAGGATTAACAATTTCGATCGTTATAAAAGAATTATATTATATGGGATAATAGGGATAGTTGCTATTGCAATTGGGATATTAGCATTAAATAATAATAATCATAATAGTAATAATAATATTAAAACGCTATCTTACAATTCTGTTGAATCCTCACGATTAGAATCTATTAGGAAATTCCAGGAGCAGTTTTGTGGTCTTAATACACAGCCCATCTCTAATGAATTCGTTACGGAGTATAAATTGCCAGGAATTTGTGAAATGCCGTTAGGCATAGCCGCAGATAATGACAATAAAATTTGGTTTATATCAACCAAGAATGGAACTCTTGACTCTTACAACATAGATCAACAGAAATTTGGCAAAGAAATATCCATTCCTATATGGAAATCACGTCAAAATCCAATTGATAGCTCTCAAGTATGGGATGTCAAATTAGATAGAACTGGCGCTAATATTTGGTTTACCGATGAGAAACAAAATGCTATCTGGAAATATAATAAATCTGCAAACACCTTTGAATTCTACAAAGTTCCTAAAATGTCGGATGTCTTTGGTACGATTTATCCCGTATCAATAGACTTTGACCTTAAGGGAAATATCTACTTTATAGGCATACGTTCAACCTCTTTGTGGGTCGGGGATATTACAAAAATGAAGAACGGTACATCTGACGGCATCTCGGAAATCCCTCTGCCCACCGGTAATTTTGCCGGAATAGATCAAGATCTCATTAGTACAGGTTCGGTAGCGCTTGATAATAAAAACAATGCAATATGGATCTCTATGCTTGCATTCGAAAAGAAAGGTCAAATTCTAAGATATGATGAGAAAACAAAGACATTCAAAAGTTTCGAAATGCCAGCAGAGTTGAGTTCGCCAGTAGGAACTGTGGTAGATGATTTGGGCAACTTGTGGGTTACTGACCATGGTACAAGTATTTTTTATAAACTTGATCCACTGCATGGTAATATCACAAAATTTATTACTTCAAGAGCTTCACCAAGGATTTTTGGTGGGAGCGAGACTCCAGAGAGAGCATATACTCTTCCATATTGGATTAAGAAAGGCCAAAACAATTCTATATGGTTCAATGAGCATACTGGAAATAAAATTGCTAGATTTGATTCTGTAAACGAAACGTTAGTTGAATATTGGATTCCTTCCCAAGACAAATTCTTTGGTCTATGCCAATCTAGCAATCAAACATGTGGAATAGCAAATGTATTACAATTTACTGTTGGACAAAATAATCAAATATGGTTTACCGAATGGTCAGAAAATAAAATCGGTAGGATAGATGCTCAAAAACAATTGCCATTCTCAGTTTACTTACCAACCAAGGAAATAACTCTAAAGAAAGGTGACACTGCGGAGATTAAAGTCAATGTATCTTCATCTTCTAATCAAGATATGAATATCACCATGATTTCTTCAGGAACTTTTACTCCTACCGGAAACCTTGGAAATTCCACAGGCTCTTTCAGCGAAGAATCCTTCTTACTTAATGCAAGGACGTCAAAGCAAATTTCGTTTATATTTACACCATCTTCAGACATGCAGAGTGGTATATACACTTTGATGATCGGCGGAGAAAATAATGTCGTATCGTATCTAAAAGCGGTGAAGGTTAAAATTACTTAGCTGTGCATCTGCTCTGTTTCTCTAATATATCTGCTATTTTTTACCATCTATTTTTTATTGAGAGCATCCATGCCTGGCATTTCATCTCCAGCAAGATATCTCAAAGTTGCTCCGCCACCAGTAGATACATGACTAACTTCGCTCTCAGACACGCCAGCCATCTTCATAGCACCAAGAGTATCTCCGCCACCAATTAGTGTTTTTGAAC
>JAICSL010000313.1 GCA_025936955.1 Nitrososphaeraceae archaeon | reverse complement strand
TGGGTCAACTTGGTCTGCCTGTTGCAAAATATGTCAAGGAAAGAGGTTTTGATACTTATGGATACGACATAAGCCAAAAAGCTATGGAGATTGCAGAATCAAACTATGGCATTAAAAAAGCAACAACTTTCAAGGATTTTGATGTTCTTATAATTTGTGTGTCTACTCACAGTCCAAATGACATATTTTCACCACAAATAGATAGTCTGATGTCTGTCGTAGAAAAGATATCAAGAGAATCTAAAGCAGGTGCATTAATATCAATTGAAAGTACCATACCAAAGGGAACCTCAAAGAAGGTATTTGAAAAAGTTGACCACAGACTTCATGTCGTACATGCACCTCATAGATGGTATGCTCTGGAAGAAAAAGAGCACGGTGTCAACCAGCTGCGTATTATCGGCGGGGTGAGCAACTGTTGCCTACAACATGGACTGAGCTTTTATGATGGTATTTCAATAGCAGGTACAGAACCATCAATATCATCGGTGGATGATAATATGGCCTTAAATACTAATGCTGTTGCTACTAATACTATAACCAGCGTTACTCCTTCGCTGAAAATACCAATGCACCCTGTTTCTTCAATAGAGATAGCCGAGCTGACCAAAATTATTGAAAATGCCCATAGATACCTTCAGATTGCATTTGCAGAAGAGCTTTATCTTTATTGCAAAGCAAACGGTATCAGCTTTACAGAATTAAGAGGGTCTTTGAATACCAAATGGAATGTGGATATACTTGAACCAAGAGACGGAATTGGCGGACACTGTCTTCCAAAGGATACAAAGATGTTTGTCAACTCGTCTAATTTGATAAAGAGTAAGATTCTCCAGGCAGCAATGGAGATTGATGATAGCTATAGAGAGTACATACAGAATAGAGACCACATTACTCCAAATGACATTGGAGATAGTTGCAGCTTAATTAAAACTGTAAATAGAAAATAAATGTCTAGCTCTAACAATTCAAACAAAGGCTCAATTCTAGTTTTTGGTGCCCATCCTGATGATATTGAAATAGGAATGGGTGGTACTATCGCTAAATTGTCCAATATGGGCTATAGAGTAAAATTGATTATTGCTGTATTGCCTAACTTTACTCAAAATGATAAAAAAGAGGAAAGAAAATTGGAGGCAATAAATTCCTCAAAGATTATGGGAAGTATGGAACCAGATTTTCTTGATCTATCTCCAGAAGAAATGATTCATAATAGAAAACTGATAGGAATAATTGATAAATATGTTTTAGAATATGCACCAAAAGCCGTATTTACACAATGGATTGGAGATTCTCATCAAGACCATCAAATTTTAACAAAATCTGTTATATCTGGAAGCAGGGACACAACAGACCTATTTATGTATGAAACAACCATTCCAGGTGGAATAACCGAACAAGCTTTTCGATCTCAATTATTTATAGACATATCCGATTACATTGATTTGAAAAAATCTGCTTTAGAGTGTTTTCATTCTCAGCAATTAAGATGTGGCCCGATTTGGATAGATTCAATAATAGGCAGGGCTGCATATCGTGGATACCAACTTAACTGTAAATATGCAGAAAGCTTTGAAATAATTAGAGCTACTAAATGGTAAACAGAATGATTAAAAATAATCTATTATATATGACTTTATTTTTTTGGTTTTATTGGGAGAACTCTTAATTTCTTCAAATTCTTGCAAATCGATATAAGTTTCATTCCAGTATCTAAGACAAAGAAGACGTTTGTAGTCGGTTACGCTGATATGTTCGTCTAGTAATATGTTCCTAGATACTATATCTGGTTCGTTGATTCCAGCTGCTGTCCTCATAGGACATGAAGCAGAGAATCGTGGATTGATTTCAATTATCTTTGCTTTGTTATCTTCTAAATCAATACGTAATTGAACATTAATTGCTCCGATTCCGCCTATTTTTTTTGCAGTTATTTCAGATATCGCTGTTATCTCGGGAAATTCATCTATTATAGCTTTGTATGTTTGACCGTGTTTTAATATCTTTTTTAATACAATGGATGACATTATGTTTTGGCCTGACTTATCAATTGTTATTCCGGTTGTGAATTCTTTATCATCATCCTTCAGATATTTCTGGATCAAAGGCTGCCATCCATAATTCTTTATTGAGGAAATAGCATAACGCAATTCATCGTTATTATTAACCACGTTAATAAGTTTTGAACCAAAACCTTCACATGGTTTTACAATTAGTGGATATCCATACTCTTTGACAAACTCTTCATAATCATCATCTAAGCATGAAGGGATGTAATTAAGATTATTTTCTTTTAGAAATTCAAAAGTCTTGTATTTATTTCTACATATTTCTATAACATTTAAAGGATTGCAAATAATGGTGGCTCCAGTTTTATCTTCAATGATTTTTTTATTAATACTAAAAGAATTCAATTCGATATCTGAACCGATATAAATTAAATCTATGTAGTTGTCATTACATAAATCAATTATATTCTGAACAAATTTTTGGCTGTCTGGTTTTTGTATAATGGAAAATTCATCCGTCCTGTATAGCCCTGTAGAATCATATACAATGTCGGTTCCAACGATGTTATATTGATATTCTTTATTTTTGGAAAGTTTGTTATGA
>JAICSL010000310.1 GCA_025936955.1 Nitrososphaeraceae archaeon | reverse complement strand
ATGTTTTATATTGCTTTTTTTGAGGTTCTCCAAGTCTACTCAGTACCTTATCAATATTCTTTGGCTCTCTAATTGTCCAGCTTACATTCAATAGACAATTATATTACTCGTCTAAATGTCTTAAATATTCTTTTATTGTATAATCGTGGAAATTTCCACTTTCTAAATTATTCAAACTTTCTTGAAGTTGCATTTCTTCATCAGCGGTGAATGTTATTTCTTCGAGCTGATAACGTGGTACAGCCCTAAAATACCTGTAGCAACATTCTATCTTGTCAAAGCCATACTTCATACTATTATTGCTATCATGCTCCGACATGGTTGTTGACATGTTGTTAACAGTACATAAGTACATCATATGTATTAATCTTTTCCAGTCCTATTTTTAAAGAAGTATTATATAGCCAACTCTCTATTTACGTAAATATGTCTGACCATATAATTAAAGGCGAATATTCAACTAGTTATAAAAGGATTAATGTTGCAGGTATACTCGGTGGAGTTGTACCCGGAGGATTAGAAGCAATTATTTATTCAGAAGAAAAAAGGGCAGAACAAGTATTGGAGTCTCCGAACTTATCTTCAAATAGAATTACAATTAAGCGAACAGCAGAAGTTGAGTTAGTAATAGACCCAATGCAAATGAAATCAATACAACTATGGCTGCAACGAAAGATTGAAGACTATGAAAGATTATTTGCCCGTATTCCTTCACCAGAAGAAGTAGACAATAAAGCTAAAAGAAATCCTCAGCAATAGACAACTACATTATTTATTGATGTAATTTTTTTTGAGTCCTTCTATCCCATTCATCAGATTTAATGATACCTTTTTCTTCCAGCATTTCAGCTAATGATGAAATCATGTTATCGTGAATATCAAGCTCATCAGCTATTTGATCTGTTGAAACCTGCTGAGTTTTACTGTTTTTACTTTTTATAAGATAACCTTTGTCTATTAGATATGCTATGACTATATTGCGGATGATCTCTGAATCACCATCACCTATTGTACCCCTTAATTCTTTGTCTAGAACATTCCAAACACCTTCAGGCAAGGAAACTAGTGCACGTCTCATACCATTATCCTAGCCTCCACTATTTCTCTTCCCTGTATCTCTTGATTTGTCTTGTAGACTTGTGAGCGTTCTATCAATTGTTTCCATCCTTTAACTTCTAGTCCTGTTGCTTCCGCTGGTGTCTTCTCAATGCTTTGATGTTTTCTACAAAAGTTGTAGTTAATTACATAACCGTTAAGAAGTGATTCCGCTTTATCATCATTCTTTAAACCTCTCATTGGTTTGTATCTGTCTTTTAATGTCCCATGCAATCTTTCAACAATGTTATTTGTTTCTCTTGCTTTTATTCCAACACGCCTAACCCACTCTACTTTGTTGGTCTTAAACCTTGAATAGAATACAGTTTTGAAAGCATCATCATAAGCAAATGAGCCATCAGTAAAGAATGCTATTGGTCTTTGTTTTTCTAATGCTTGTCGAAATACTTTTTTTGCTTCTTCACTTGTCCTTCTTTCTGTCAACAGATGGGCAACGATAAATCTTGTATCTTCGTCAAGAGTTTCCCAGAAATATCTACCATCTCCACCAACTTTAATTTCCGTTTCATCATGATGATATTTACCTGAAAGTTTAGGTTGTAAGGTGTCTGTATATGCTTTTACTAATTTAGCATACTTGTGAATCCAGAAATGTATAGTTGATTTTGAAACATTTTCTCCAAATATGCAAAACAACTGCTCGGATACTTTACGAACTGAAAGACCATTATAGTAAAGATTGAGGACAGTAACAATGGCATGTGAATTGAGTCTCATTCTTGGAAAAGTTATCTGATTGTCATAAAAATGATGATTGCAACTTTTGCACAAGTAACGTTGAACGCCAGCTCTTATTCCATGTTTTACAAGATTTTGCGATTTACAGAATTTGCATGTTTGCAATGTATATTGATCTATATCATATGTATATCATAGGTCATATAAGTATATCGAAACTATATCAAATCTATATCAGTCATGAAGGCTTGAACCATTCTTGTTCTATAATTATGAAACCATTGTCACATTTTGCCATTTTGCCTCTATGAGAACCCGAGAGTCTTTTCAGATCACTTTCTCTTGTAATAATTTTTCTTGCATAGACAATGGCACTCCTAAAATTAATTTTATCTCCTTGTGGTTCACTCAATCTGCTTACTCTGTATCGATCCTTCTTCCTTTAGCTCCTTAAGGATTTCCATTACAATTTCAGGGTCAAGCTGCAAATCATCAATAATGTGACCTGTTCGACATCTAGGATGTGTATCTATATATTCTTCAATTTCTCTTTTCGCTGTCACCTTATCGATATCACGAGTAATAGATTCGTTATCTTCAGCTTTATGTATTTCATTCAAAATCTCTCTAAGGAATTCTTTATCTTTGCTTAGCACTTCGATCAAGGATTCCTTAATGATTTTTTTATCCTTGAGGGCTATCTGAACCGATTTTTTAATGTTTCTCGTTACTTCTGGTGGCAGAAAGTAGGTTTGTTTAATCTCCGTATCAACTTTTAATTGAGAATCGCTTTTATTCTTAATTCCTTGGGCTGTAAAACCGTCTTCTGCTATTCCCATTATCTATATT
>JAICSL010000056.1 GCA_025936955.1 Nitrososphaeraceae archaeon | reverse complement strand
GCAGGTCCAAAACCTGCATAATGATTATTGGCCGAAACTATTGCAAGTTTAACTTGATCTGCTGATGATTTGTCTTCTTTCTGTATTGCTTTGACCTTATTAGCCCATTTATACATCTCCTCTGCTCTATCCTTTTGTATCCTACCAAAGTCTTTCTCAGAGATACTTCTATCACCAATAAATCTGATATACAGAAAATCTGTAGTTACTATTGGAGGTGTTTGTATATCTGCAAGTTGATTCCACACCAGGCACAGATTATTATTAGCAAAGAAATTGTATGCTAAATCTGAAAACCATGATTTGTGTCTGACCTCAATAGCATATCTGAATCTATTATCTAGTTCTGGTACTAGGTGTCTTAGACTTTCCAGACCTTCTGTTATCTTTAATGATGGTGATAATTGTAAAAGTAATGCTAAAGTCTTATCTTGTAGTGGTAACATAGCATGGAAAAAGTATTCTAACTCTGCTAACATCCTTTAGCCGTTTATCATGAGTAATTACTTTAGGAAATTTAGCACTAAATCTAAAGCTATCATGGGTTTTTTTAGACCAGTTCTTAACTGTAAATATATTAGGTATCTTGTAAAAAGAAGAATCAATCTCTACATAGTCAAAGATATTAGAGTAATAATTTAGCCATCTAGAACTATCAAGATTTGATGGATAGAACGGCCCCTGCCAAGCAGAATAACTCCACCCAGAACAGCCTACATAGAATTGATTTTTCTTTGCTTTCACGCTTTTTTTACCAACCAGACTAATAATCTAATTGCAGTCTTCTAAATTGGGTTTTGCGTGATTTGTATTGTATAAATCATCAGGAACAAACTACGAATATTCCCTGTAAAAATTAAAGAGATAGGAAATTTTCTAGTGCGAATAGGCAATTTCGAATACGAGCCAAAATCTGTCCCACATGGATGAACTCTTGTCCAATCTGCATAGGGAAGCTCGCACCTTCCTGAACCAATGTAGATGTTGGATTTTGGTTATTTCTTAACGTGTAAATATAATCCACGCTAGAACTCATATGTATATATGCTAATAAAAATTAATCTAACCGCTGTCAAATAGTCTTATGATTATAGTGG
This sequence comes from Nitrososphaeraceae archaeon, assembly GCA_025936955.1. Taxonomy (GTDB): domain Archaea; phylum Thermoproteota; class Nitrososphaeria; order Nitrososphaerales; family Nitrososphaeraceae; genus JAICSL01. The sequence continues at coordinate 7,292 of JAICSL010000056.1, read as the reverse complement.
ATTATCAAGGGAATAAATTATTCCCTACCGGCTAATGTTTGTATATATCATACTTGCGTGACATATTAATCTACAATTGGTATTATATCTGAAATAATCTCTAGTTATTCTCTAGTCAAATTAGATAATTTATTTTTGATGATAGACAAATGACTTTCTATCTTACTCATGCCCTTTGAAATATTCTCAAAGAGAACAGACGAAATAGCCACTACAACTACAAATCAAGTTTTTTGTAAATATATTTTAGATTTATAGATAGAGGGTAAGGATAAGTTTTATGTCAGATTAAAGTGAGTTAGCAGTCGGCTAATTTGAGCTTTAGTCATGGGACCATCTTTTATGCATGTTTAGTAGAAGGTTGTTTTAGACCTGTCTGTTTGCTCATAGCTTGAGATCTCACTGAGGCCAGAGATTGGTCAATTTGATACACTGCCAGCTTGTCTCTTCCAAGTAAATCAAACTTTTGGAGAATTGTGTGAAATAATGTTTCCTCTTCTATCTGTTCAATTACAAACCATTGCAAGAATGAATATGTGGAGCGATCTTTTTCTTTTTCAGCCATATCAACTAGATCATAAATAGCCTGGGTTACAGTTTGCTCACTCTTTAGACCAAATTGGAAAGTAGATTCCAGAGATTCGAAACTACCTGGAGGTTTTTCAATTGCTGGAATTATCGCCTCTGCTTCAACGCCATTAAGATAATGGATAAGCTTTAGCATATGTCCATTTTCTTCAGCAGCCTGTTCAAAGAAAAAGGCGGCACTTCCATCGTATCCTGTTCTCTCACACCATGATCCGATTGAAATATATGCATTTGCAGACGATGCCTCATAGGAAATTTGATCATTAATCGCTTTCGCCATTTCCGTTGAAATTCGCATTACAATAACCAAGGTGTTTTCATTATCTATATATTTTGCTTTATGTAGTAATAGAAGCAGTTTTACTTTCAAAGCACTATCCTAAAAGCTAAGAAAAATACCTATACTTTCAGCACTATCATTGAATTTACTAATACACTAGAATTAAAAAACCAAAATTATCCATTTCTTGTCACAAATTAAGATAACGACGTTGTTGGGTCATAAAAGAATTCTGGCTGCAGCCTTTACTCATTGATGTTATCACGTTTCTTGATGCTGATGTAATTGCCCTTTTGAGTCATGAACAGATAATTATACCTTTTAGACATCGGCTGATCATAATTGGTAATGACTACACTTTTGTATCCTAAACGTTCTACTTCAATCATGTAACTCTATTCAAACTATGAAAAATATACTGATCATATTTTTCAATAGTATCAAATCCACTCATTTAGATGTGACTAATGACACAAAAAAAGGAAATTAATGAGCTATATATATTGTCTTTATTGGATTCAATTCGAAATTATCCAGTAGAGCAATGTAACAAACAAATGATATATTGAGCTTTTCTAGAGAATAGGTTTCAATCCACTTAGATTATCTGAACATACTCAGAAACGAAAAAGCTAAAATATAATATGTCCTCCTAATATAGGAACCTTATTTAAGACCGCTATCGGCATGTATACCCTTGGTCTACTCTCCACCCAACTAGTATTGTCCTATTTATAAAACTCTACTCTGCTCAAATGAATAGTGTAGATCTAGATAGACTAAAGCAAGTAAATTCTTGAGATGAAGATTAAATTAATAATATGGATCATAGTTCTCTTATTTCAATAAACGTCGAGTCGACTCTTTCTTCATCACTGTAAATTTCAAACCTTTTTCTTTTATTACTTCTCTAAGATTAGATCATTTACCAAGTTATTTAAGGATGGATGGATGATATAACATGCGATAACATTGCTATCAAATTCCATCTCATATATTCCAAAGATGATGTTCTTTACTAAAGGCAAAGGCACACATAAGGATTATCTTACAAGCTTTGAACTTGCTCTGCGTGAGGCCTCAATAAGTGATTTAAATCTAGTATCCGTATCAAGTATCAAGCCGCCACATTGCAAAATAGTAAACAGAGAAGAGGGAAGAAAGCATCTCATGCCAGGACAAATCGTTTTCACAGTTATGGCTAAATCTGCTACAAATGAGCCAAATAGACTGATTGCTGCATCTATTGGTTTGGCTAGGCCAGCGGATGACACACAGTATGGATATCTATCCGAGCATCATTCAACCGGAGAGACGGCACAAAAAGCTGGAGATTATGCTGAAGATATGTCTATGGAAATGCTTGCAACAACATTAGGATTACCAAACGATTCAAGTCTTACTTGGGATCAAAGAGAAGAACAATGGAAACTTTCAGGAAAGATTTACAAGACACAAAATTTCACACAATCCGCGCAAGGAAATAAGGAAGGTATGTGGACAACCGTATTGAGTGCAGCTGTTTTAATACTGTGACTTTATTACTTGCATACAGCCGGTTTGTGTACTTTACCTACTTGACTTCCTATAAGCACAGAACAACAACTAACGCTTCGCATTTTTTTGAAATAATCTGTATTTTCTAACATCATCCTATGCTCTTCATATATGGTTCGAATAAGGCAATATCATAACTTTATAATTGAACGAGTTACAATTTCTCATCGATTGCAAGAAGAATATATCTATAAAAGATTTATTCAGGTCATTAACGAACTGTTATCACTCATGAAGCTTAGGTAATTCTATAAATTGGAAAGTTACATATTAGATAGCATGTTTCAGTGTGGTTAGTGTTTTTACCAATAACTTTGTTTCTGTTTTGATGATCTAAGGCTGTCATCTAGGATTAGCCGTTTCGAGTATATGCTGATCTTTATTACCCACATGTTACGTACCTAGTTTATTAAATGTGTAAGAATAGTCATATATGGAAAAATAATACAGATTAACAGTTGGATAGCTACACTGAGCATCATGTTACATGGTTAGAAAACTTTTACGACCTGATTGTTGCCATAATTGTCTTTCAGCTGAGTAGAGATCTCAATCAAGATGTATCTGTATATGGATTTCTCAGTTTTGTGGCTCTTTTTATTCCAGTGGTGTGGTCATGGATTGGTGTAACATTTTATTCAACTAGATTTGAGACAGATGACCTGGCACATAGACTTTTAATGCTATTACAGATTGCTGCGGCTGCCTTTATGGCAGTAAGTGTACCTGACGGACTAGGGAAGAATTCAAGCTGGTTTGCACTCTCTTATGCGTTAATGCGTACCATTTTAGTAATAGAATATCTGCGTACTGGAAGAAATGTTTCAGCTGCACGCGAGATTACCACAAGGTATTCCATAGGATTTTCTATTGCAGCAGGAATATGGTTTGCATCTATATTTGTACCTCCGCCATTTAGATTGATTATGTGGATAATAGGGCTGGCAGTTGATATAGGTACACCCTTGTTGTTTGCAAGGCAACTTTCAGTACAGTTCGCACCACACGTCCATCATTTACCGGAGCGTTTTGGCTCATTTACAATTATTGTTTTAGGAATCTCTATACTGGGAGTTGTTAATGGTATTGCAGATCACAATTGGACTGTGCCTTCTATAATATCTGCAGGACTAGGGTTAAGTATCGCATTTAGTTTATGGTGGATATACTTTGATACTGTTGATGGTTCAGAAATTAGAGCTCTTCGTGAAAATAAACAAATTGGAATATACATCACTTGGTTGTACATTCATTTTCCATTGATAATTGGCTTTACGGCATTTGGGGTTGGTATAGAACACGTAGTTCTTAGTAATCAAGCCTTAGCTTTGCCCTCTTCTGAAAAATGGCTTCTATGTATTTCGACTTTCCTCTGCTTGTTTACCCTAGGAATAATACAAATTACATCAGCAATGACTGCTATTAATCCTCTTTCTTCTTCCTCGTCTTCTTCATCAGCAAATTCAAAGAAATCAGCAACATATGCAGCTGCTATCTACAGCATGGTGGCTGCTATAGCTGTACTTGTTATTGGTGCAGTATTAAAAGATGATATCTTAATACTACCAGCAGTTCTTATCGGTATAATGGCTATAGCATGTGCAGGTCAAGTTGTATTAGATGTCAAACGTCATCCTCATCATCGTTTTTCAAATTTTTAGTTGAGTATTTGTGTTCGGCTGCACAAAAATACAAATATTTAATAGACTTGAACTTGGGATTATGGGAAAATTTAGTTTTGCCCCGGTATGAGTTAATGCTTGTTGCAAGTTTTGCATTAATCGCAGCCTCTTCCTCTAGTATAAAGCAAAAGAGAATAACGAGTAGCACCAACTACACGATTAGCTCTATATCTCCAATGTTTAGTATTAGACGATCAATACGTCTTATCTGTTCTATTACATTTCTTATTAATTTAAATTGAAATGTTGGTCTATCCATCCTGAAGTATTACTAATGCAACCATTGAACACCTTTACATGCAGGACCCAAATCAAATCCCCTTGGGCCCAAATGATTTGATTTACATCCACGGGATAGTGAGTATAGAGAACTATAATCGGTCAGTGATTAAATGCAGAAAGCTTTGAAGCTACTTGGTCTATTTACATGGTAACATCCTTTTTTAGAAGTGATTTTATTCGCGATACCTCATATTCAGCAGAGGACTTACAGTTGGCAAGTGTGGTAACTTGCGAATATTCAACCTAGTAAATAGGCGGAGCGTCACTAGAGAAGAGATATAACTAAATAATTTTTCATCCAAAAGGACTAATCACGAAGCATATACAACTATAAGGTTAAATAATTACCTAAAACGTATAGTAGATGAGAGAATAAAACTTGACATCCGGTAGATACTTTAACAAAGGTGTAAAATCTCTTGATTCTCCTGATATAGGACATGTTATAAGAGAAACCCCTGATAAAATTGTAGTATTTGGCGGTAAGTATGAGAGATATGATATACCTATCTCTAAAATCCAGCAAGTTGGAGCTAATGTTCTGATTGGTCTAACTCTCAAAGATATCATTGACAAATACAAAGTTAACCGTGAAGACCCTCTTCCCACAAGCCGTAAAGACCCATGGACGTCTCCTTCCGGAAGAATTGACCTTGGTACGTATGAAAAGCAATATCCAAAATCATTGTTTAATAAAGGGGTACGAGCAAAGAACGAGGACCATGTTGGATACATAATGCGAGAAACCGATGATAAAATAGTGGTTTTTGGTGATCGAGGTTACAGATATGATATCCCGAAATCACTCATAATAGCAGTTGGAAGAAACGTGATTCTTGATATAGACTTTCCTGAAATGTTCAAGTATGAAGTTGATAGAAGCGCACCACTCCCCACAGGAGAACCAATTGATAAATTGGCATATGAGGCATATCCCGAAGATTATCACGGACCAAAGGAAGAAAATAAGCAGTCTTCAGAAAAATTTGTGTATCCAAAAGGAAAAGAGCAAAAATAACAATTACATTCTTCTGTTGGTCATAGTCATTTATTATTACGCTTAAAGTTATTTTAACTCATCATATATACAATGATCATCAATAGCCTGTAAACTCTTCAGTTTTTATTCTTTCTTTTGGAATTTCTAATTCTTCTTGCAGCAAAGCCTGCATTGCTTTTAGCATGGCAGGGGGCCCACAGATATAAAATATTGAACTTTCAAATATGTTATTGTCTACAAACTTCAAAATCATTGCTTTGTCTATCCTCCCATACTCTCCTTTCCAATCATTTTTTGCAGCAGACGATGATTGTTCGTGTTCTTGACTTTCGTCTTCACTTATAGTATAGATAATCTTTAAATTCTTGTTTCTTTTCTCCCAGTCATCAAACTCATTTCTGAATAATATGTTGCTCATGTTTCTATTGGAATCAAACATTACTATTTTTATTGGTAGCTGCTTGTCTGTAGCATATTTTACCATGCTTCTAAATGGAGTAACACCAATGCCACCTGATAGAAATACGGCAGGTTTTGAATTATCTTGATGTAATACAAATTGTCCTTCAGGACCTCTTACCTTTACTTTTGCTCCTTTTTCTAAAGTTAAAAGTCTCTGTTTATATGGTGAATCTCGGATTCTAGTGCTGAACATTATAAAATTCTCGGTTGGCGAAGACGAAATAGTAAAATGTCTAATAGGGCCCTTGGGATCGTTATGTACTCCACCTATGTCAAAAAATGCAAATTGTCCTGCATTATAATTGAAGGGTGTGTTGTCTTGTAGTCCGCGATTATCACTATCATTTTGCTTACTAAACTTAAATGATGTTACATCAGTACCCTCAATTTTATCTTTTTCTAATAGTGTTAGCTCAATCTGAGGAGAAGATGATTTACTTTTACCTTGTTTTTTAATCAGTATGTTATTGCCATCTACTTTTACCTCATACGATGGTTCTGGTTCACTTGCAGGAGGGCTTGTCACCTCTCCTGTCCTTACATCGAATTTAGATTGATGCCACGGACATTCAACTTCATAGCCTTCGAGCGTGCCATCGGCTAGAGGGCCGCCTTCGTGAGTACAAATACTGCCAATAGCATAATATTTTCCTTCAACATTAGCAACACAAATATTTTCACCCCCTATCTGAACTTCTTTCATCTTGGAAGGGGGGATATCCTTTAGCTCGGCAGCCTTAACGAAATCTTCTTCACTCAATATACTAAGACCATTTACAATATAGAGCTTGAACTCTATAGGGTTTTCTATAGAGTTTCTAGACGTAATTATCATTCTATGCTTTGAGCGCTTATTTTCTCCTTTACTGTGAGCAGCTAGGTTATTTGATATTTTTTAGTATTTAACCCACTGATTCTACGAATAATCTCCTGTGAATCCCTAGGCATTGAAGTAGAAATTGTTTTATTACTGAACGCTTCCTAGTCACGATAACCATCTTTATTTAAGATGAAGATAATGATCATCATAGTTTTTTGATAAAGATGATCGAAGTTAATTTTAATGGTTATTGGCTCACATAATTTTGTGGTTTACGTATAGATAGATTCAATTTTGGAAAATGAGAGGTCGTGGTATAAATTAGAATTGTTATTGCAACTCTTATAACAGAATATATGGAAAGATAAAATAAGGCATTGTTTGTATACAGCAAATTAACGAATGATTTATGATTTGTCTAATCATTCATTCAAATTCACGATGGTGTTCTGCTTTGATGTGGTCTTTGAGCAAATCTGTCAATGGTCCTTGGATTTCTTTAACGCTATCTTTAAACAATACCATCTCCTTTCCTTCCTTTCTGCAATAGATATTTACCTTCCATTCTTCGTCACCTAGGTTTGGAAAATCTGACCTGTAATGAGCTCCTCTGCTCTCTTG
>JAICSL010000195.1 GCA_025936955.1 Nitrososphaeraceae archaeon | reverse complement strand
CATTATAGCCACTATTTACCTTCATTGTTCAGATATTTACCTTTCCTTGCATTATTGTACTTTAAGAGTATAGAATTAGGATATCATATTTTTTATATTAATACAGGATGGAATAATAAAGTATTTACCTTACTCATTTTCAATGATAAATTTGCATGATACAGTAATTGATATACTATGACAATTTTGTCAACTATAATGTGGCAAGTAATAAATAAAGGTAGGAACGTACTTTCTCAATTTAGAAATGACTCTCGAGCTAAAGGTGCATCCGTCATTTTTTAGGGAATTTGCAACTAAAACATGGATTTCTCCCAATGAAATCATAAAGGAGTTAATTGAAAATGCATTTGATGAGGATGCCACAAAGATTTTGGTTACTATTTTAAAGGATGGTTCAGTTGTTATCGAGGACGATGCAGGAATGGATCAGAATGATATGGAAAAATTTCTGCTATTAGGTTCTACACATAAAAAAATTGATCATATCTCACCAAAAATGAAGAGAATTAGGACAGGAAGATATGGAACTGGTAGATTATCTTTTCTGACTTCTTTTGAAAGTATGAAGATTAAAACAAAACACGAACAATTTAGCAAATCCATTGTAATTGACGTTAATACTATCGATAATCTTTTTACAGGTAATACCAAACTGCAAGAACTTAACGAAGTGCGCTTAGATAGAAATGGGACTGAGTTAACAATGAGAGGACCCAAAGTTACTATTGATATATTTAGATTATCAAGAGAGATCCGTAAATTACCAATTTTAAGACAACCTATGTTCGAAGTATATATTAAAAATGTAGACAATTTTACGGAATGGGATTTTGACGGTGCTCAGCTAATAAGTGCACCAGAGATACAAGGTCACAAAATCTCCGTTAACCTTGATGACGATAAAATAATTGGTGAAATCGTAATCGCAAGAAGACCACTCTCTGAAGATGAAAAAGGAATTGCCGTATTGATTGGAAACCATGTTGTAATTCGTACCAATTTTGGATTCGACTCAAAATTGAGCAGAGTCACGGGATATGTCAGATGCGACACATTAACATCAAGATTTGCAGATAAATCTGCGTTAATTGAAGATAAAGAATATGAAAAATTCAACCAAACAATGAAGACATTTGTAATTGATACCATTCTTCCAAGTTTAAATGAGTACGAAGACGTATTGATTACTCGTGAAGAGTCTAAAATCTACAAAGAAATCGATAAAGTACTGGGGCAGGCTGTTATAGAAAACCTTGAAACTCAAGAAGAAGTCCAAGGCTATGAATTAATTGATATGGAAGAAAGGAACACTAAAGAAGAGCCTTTATCCTTTGTTAAGTCGACAGAGATTTCGTCGACTATGCTCTCAACTCAACAACGAGGACAGGAAATTAGTGAAACAAGCGAGAACTCGAGACCAATTCAAGATTATAATAATGTTAATCCCATGATCTCAAATAAGAACTCAATAGACTTGTCAAGTAATAATTATATGCAACATGATCAGCAGACAATAAGTCAAACAGAATCTGCACAGCAAATGGTTAAACAAATTGCAAAAGATGATCCACAAAATGAATTTGCTGAAGTAATTGAGGAAAAAGGTGGTAGTGGTACATTAATAAGAACTAGAAAAGTGCGAAAGTCTATATTAAAAAAGACATTTGCATTAAAGAAAATTGGGTATAAGGTAATTCCATATGAGGACGAATCTGATTCTAGATACAGTTTTACTACAGAAAATGTAGTATTTGTAAACAAAGCTAATTCCACTTACAGAGCAGAGGCCTCTAGAGGTGATGAATTCCTGCTTAGACATATTATTAGTATAGTTGCTGAAACTATAGCTGAGACAAAGCATCCAGAAGGAAAAGATGCACTGGAACTTCAAAATAGGCTCGTCGCTGAAGCAATAAGGATTCATGATTATTCCATTATGAAAAAATGAAATTTCAAGAATTGAAGAGAAAATATGATTTCAGAGCTGTTGTGGATATATCAATATCTAATCTGAAGTATCTTATCAACTATGCGTATTTGAAATGAAATATATACTGTCTACTCAAAAACTGAATCTCATAAATTATCGTCTTAGACATGAAACTCGTGATTAGAGATATAGTATATTAAAAGGAAATAATTAGAGATTAGAACATCATACAGCAGATTATCGTTATGTCATAATTATTTATACATCATAATTAATTGACATAACTTGGCGTGTATGATCTTGTCCCAATAATTACAATATATAAAATTTTATATTCTATTGAATTTCTATCCAGTACACTATTCCTTTAGCATTATTTGACAATAGAAACGACTAAATCTAACTAATATCGGATATATCCTAAAATATGGCATTTCAATTTATGCCAGGTGCAACAGCTGTGGGTATCTCCTACAGTAATGGAGTTGTCCTGGCTGCTGAAAAACGCATTTCATTCGGCAACTTTGTAGTAAACAAGAATACAAAGAAAACATTTCCAGTTACTGAGAAGGTAGGCGCAGCATGCGCAGGAATGGTTGCAGACATGCAAGTTCTGGTAAGACAGGTAGGTGCTCTCGCAAAGATTAGAAAATTGGAGACTAGGCGAAATGTTGCCCCTAATTCAATTGCAAAGATGATGTCAGTCATTATGTTTGAAAGAAGATACTTTCCATTATTAACACAGGTTATAGTTGGCGGATTTGAAGTGAAACCGGAAATCTATACTTTAGATCCTCTCGGTTCCTTACTCCCTGATGATTATGCCGCCGTAGGAACAGGTGCTGAGATGGCTTTAGGCATAATGGATTCTGAATTCAAATCGAATATGTCCGAGGAAAAAGCTAAGGATTTAGCAATCAAAGCAATCAAATCATCAATACAAAGAGATGCATCCAGTGGAGATGGTATAGATTTGTTGGCAATAACAATGGCTGGTACATCAGAAGAATCTCTCAAATTCTAATCTATTACCTCATTCTTATCTGCTACAATAGCGCTCGATCAAATGCGCAATTGATTTTAAAATGAGATTACAATTTGTAATGAATAATTAATACCAAAAAATTATGTTATCCCATCTAAAGGATTCTTCTTATTCTCGCTGGGATTAGCTAAAGACCAATCTCTTTATTCGCTTCCCAAAATCTATCACTTATATGATGTAAATTATCAATTACAAGACCATTGGTCTTAGAAAAGGCGCTTTCGCTATCCTCAAGTGCTATGCCTACGGCTAAAGTTTTTGCATGAGTTTGATCCTTAACTGTAACAATGTCTCCTTTTTTGAAGACACCAAACTCTACAATACCTGGCCTCATGACTTTAGCACCATTGCATATAAATTTGACAGCACCCATGTCAACTTTTACAAACGGAAAGTATTTCAAAATTTCAAGTTTACTGAGAAAAGGTAAAATGATATTCTGATTTATTTGAACAGCAGTGAAATCTTCAAATTGAAGAAGGCGTTTGCCTTCTTCAATTTCAAAAACTTTGAGGTTTTTTATTTTTGGAATTATATTCTCCGGCCAACTTTTATGAATCACTTCTGATATCTGACTTGTATCTCTTTTAGAGATGAAAAAAACTTTCAAATTTCTATACATCCAAATTTCTTTACAATATTGATTATGAGTACATTCATAATTTTAAAATCATCCGAAGATGATTCTTTTAGGGAAAATAAATAGATCTGCACATTATATTTTATAAACATAATTAATATAATTTTTTGAACAGGAAACTTTGTTCCTATTATCGTAATTTCCAAATGGCTTATATGTAGCTAAGAGACGATATATATTTTTCCCACTCAATTTTTGTCCTAAAAGGTTATACTTAAATCAATATCACAGAGCATGAATGATACCATTGATTTCCGCAGTTTATACAGCTCCGATCTTCCAACTTTATGCAATAGTCTGCATTCAAAACCTTATTCTGCATTTTTTTTAGATTCTGTATGTTTTGATATTCACTTACAATAGAAAGTACACTATTAGATTTGCATTTTGGACATGCTGCATTTGTTTTATTACTTTCCTTATTTTTCAATATGATCCACTCAATTAAAGTATATCTTTGATTCAGCTATAACCGAGAATCTGTCACTATAATACATTGATTATCAATCATTAAATTATGACATATGTATAGTTGTAAACAATAGTTATAAATCCTTTCAGCGGAAGCATGTTGAAATAAAATAGGTATGTTGTGGTATGTTCTATCCACTCAATTGGATGCTTGCTTGCTCCTCCACGTATGAAATATCTACTGACAATGCGATTGTCTTATCTATGGTATATTGCGATATCTGATTGATTATGGTGCTGACTAGACAAACTCCTAGTTTTGTTTCTCCTATGTTCTTCTGAAATTATTCATTATTTTCATT
>JAICSL010000368.1 GCA_025936955.1 Nitrososphaeraceae archaeon | reverse complement strand
GAAAGGAAGAGAAACATCTTTTTATTAGCAAGTTCTATAGTGCGATCTTGAAAGAGGAGATCAATATTTTTTTAAAGTGCCTGCTAGAAAGTTATTTAGCAAGCATAAAAACTTCTTACTACTGTAATGTAAGACATATGGACAGCGAGAATAGATACAGAAAAATGGATTTGAATTTGTATCCATGTTAGTGCTTGATGTAATATCTATCTTAATAGACTGACATTGGACAGTAAGAAATAGGACTCTATTCAACAATAGTCTGACTCTGCTCTCGTAGAAATTGTGCTAGATAGTATTGTCCGCCTGTTCCTTTTGCTGTTGTTCCAGAATCTTTCCAACCGCCAAACGGTTGACAGCCTACCATAGCTCCTGTTATGGCACTCGTTGGTCTATTAACATAAACTACTCCAGCTTCTATATTGTCAAGGAAATCTTCTATCTCTTGTTTTTTATTACTGTATATCCCCGCTGTTAGTCCATAAGATGATTCATTACATAGTTTCAATGCTTCATTAAAATCATCATATTGTGCTAAGCACAAAATCGGTACAAATAATTCTTCTCTAAACAATCTGTGGTCGTTAGGCAAATTATCAACAATTGTTGGTTCTATATAATATCCATATTTGTAATCATCGCTTCTCCTAACGGCTCCTCCAACAAGCACCTTACCATCCCTAAACGCAATTCTAGAATATTTCTGGTAATTATTGTAAGCTTTCAAATTAATAAGTGGACCAATAAAAACATGAGGGTCAAGAGGATTTCCGATAGACAAATTTTTTGTGTGATGTACTAGCCTTTCAGTAAATGCGTTTTTTATATTTTTATGTATATATACACGCGAACATGCGCTGCATTTTTGTCCAGAGTATCCAAAGGCAGATCTCAAGACGCCTTCTACAGATTTATCAAGATCAGCGTGTTCTGTAACTATTACTGGATTCTTTCCTCCCATTTCTCCAATTATAGAACGTAGTTTTACTTTAGTAGAACCTTTAATGATTTTATATCCAACTTGCTTTGAACCAGTAAAAATGATGCCATCTACATCATGGTTATCTATAATAGCCTTTCCAATCGTCTCTCCCGGACCAGTTATAAAGTTCAGTACACCATCAGGCAACCCTGCTTCTTTCATAATTTCGGTAAACAAATAACCAATAATTGGAGTATCACTTGCAGGTTTCAGAACTACGGTGTTCCCAGTGATTAAAGCTCCAATACTCATTCCTACCAAGATAGCAGCAGGAAAATTGAATGGAGCAATTACTGCCCATACACCGTACGGTTTCATAGTACTCTTATTTTTCTCCCTCGACTCTGCACTTTTAATTGGAGTTACAAAACCATTATTCCTTTCTATTTCTTCCGATTAGTATCTGATAAAGTCGATTGCTTCATCAATATCAGCTATTGCTTCATATCTGTTCTTACCATTTTCATAAGAAACCCAAGCAGCTAATTCAAATTTCCGTTTTACAATAATATTTGCTGCATATCTACAGACTTCTAAGCGATGTCTATAATCAGTTTTCCGCCACTTTTCGAACATCTTTTTGGCTGCTTCTATTGCATATTGTACATGTTGGATATTGCCACTAGGAAAATAACCCAATATTATTCTGGTGTCGATGGGCGAAGTATGAACAAAAGTCTCTGATGATTCAACATATTTACCATCAATAACCATATCGTATTTTTTTCCAAATAGTGATTTGATATTTTTAATTGCATTCTCATAATTTTCGTGGAAAGCATCTTCTCCCTTTGATATCATCAATTTTCTGATAGTTAACTCATTTTCAAATCCCATCAGAATCCATTGTCATGAGGAACTTAAAAATGTCACCTGTAATCTAGAAACAATAATTGGTGGAATATGAGCAGCAATAATAAGACAGATTTTATATAATCTATTTATGATTATATAATTATCATACAACGATGATCAATCTTCAGTGGCTTGAGGGCTCATAGATAGATTAAAAAAGGATGGAGAATTACAATTATCCTTTTATAACAAAAAAGATACATATACTAGGCTATCGTTGAGTACTTGTGTT
>JAICSL010000259.1 GCA_025936955.1 Nitrososphaeraceae archaeon | reverse complement strand
GTCTATTTTGGGTAGCAAAAATGAGTCAAATCTGTCTTCATTCCACACACTTTGAACATACGAATTTCCAGCCAGTAATCCTGCAGCTATACAAAGGTAAGCTTCTAAACTTATCGGCATTTGCATCTTCTTCTAATAGATATGCAAGTTCTAGTTTTAGTGCTTAGATCATCATTCTTATGGCTATTATTGCCATGACTGTAATTCTCAAGCTATTTTATCCTTCTTTGCAAAGTAGCAATCCTGTCATTTTTAGCTAGTCAATTTACCAACTACAGGTACAGCAATACCACATCTTTGACACTTGACAGAGCTACTGAATATCTGCAATGATTCTATGGCTTGCGATAGCTGCTTATACATTTCTTTATCTCTTCTAAATGTGGAAGCTCAAAATCAAGAACAACAAGTACAATGGAGAAGAGACAAAATACAAGAGCTATGCAGCAAAGGATACAGCCAAAGAGAGATATCTCAAATACTGCAAGTTGGATTAGCTACTGTAAATAGAGATATATCGTATTTGAGGGATCAAGCCAAAACAAACATCAAGCGATACATTGATGAGCGGTTACCAGAAGAATATGAGAAATGTCTAGTAGGCTTAAATGCAATCACAAATTTGAGGTCATTAATATTAACACCATGATAGTAGTTTTCCATCCATCTTATCCACCTCTGTAAGATAACAGATCTATCATTATGAGGCCTATTCAGTTTGCCAACAATAGGTATATCTTGACTGCATTTCTGACCTAGTTACCTGTTGTAAGTACACATCTAAACCTAGCTTTACCACTCATCATATGATCATATGCTTCTGCAGCGCGCTTTAGCGGAAATTTTTCATTCATAGACCTTACACCGGAGAGAACACTAAATGAGAGTGTATCTTGCGAGTCGATAGACGTACCAGCTGGCCATCCTATCAATGATCGACGTCCCATTATCATTAGAGATGTAGGTACCTGAATTGGCTCATCAGATGCTCCGATTACGACAAGCTTTCCATTGACTGCAAGACCTCCAAGGATTTCAGTCATCGCCTTTCCACTTGGAACAGTTGCAAGTATCACTTTAGCACCTCCCAGCTTGTTAAGTTCTTCGACTGCATTATCTGACCGGCTATCAATATATTGCCTTGCACCCAGATTTTTCATCAATTCCTCTTCCTTGTCTCTTGCTCGCCCAATGGCAACAGTACTAAAACCCATTTTGGCAGCAAACTGAATTCCAAGATGTCCTAGTCCTCCCATTCCAAAAATAGCAACAACATCGCCTACACGTGCTCCACTATTTCGAAGAGCATTGTATGTAGTAATACCAGCACACATAAGAGGTGCAGCTTCTATTGCTGAAAGCTGATCGGGAATTAATGCCAAAGCTTCCATAGGTGCAATCATATAATCTGCATATCCACCATCGTAAGAAATACCTGGTACCTGTGCGTATTTACAAGTAACAAAATCTCCACGTCTACAGGATTCACAATGTCCACAGTGACCTCCATGCCAACCTACAGCTACTCTTTGCTTAGGCTGCCATTGACTGACCTCTTTGCCCACTTCATCTATAACTCCTGCAATCTCATGGCCAGGAACCCTTGGATATTGGATGCCTGGGAATAATCCTTCCTTAGTAAAGGAATCACTATGGCAGATGCCACAGGCTTGTACCTTGATACGTACTTGCATAGGACCAGGTTCTGGAATGTCTCGTTCTACTATTTCAAAAGGCCCTCTTTGCTTGGATATCTGTACTGAACGCATATGCCATTATGTCCTTTTATCTATTTATCTTTCATCTTTCAACCTAGGCGGAGGTATTACGGCCGTCACCACCACCACCACCTCCGCCGCTAGAGCCATGGAATACTCATCTTAATCATTTATTTCGTAAAGTTTTACAAAAAATTATTCTATGATTTTCTATCTTGAGTTGATAATAGAGACCTTACAACTGAATTTTTAAAAATTTCTGAGAAATTCATTACATATGGAAAAGCTGATCCAAGTAATGCCATCTATAAAGTCATGCATGATTAGAGGCTCCGGAACCATTAAATCAAAAATAATGGTGGTGGTGACAGCAGCAAACAGGTAAAAGTAATTCAGAAATTAGATAGCGAGTCCCGGCTATTCAATGGATTACTGCTGATTTTAAAGGTTATCTCATTTAAAAGAAAATAGACAAAATAAAAGAAAAACGAAAATATCTTTTGATAAATCATATACTCAAAATAATAAGATGGATTGGATTGAGAATCTGCTTCAGACTCCATTAGAAGACTATGGAAAGTATTGTTTATGGCGAATTTTAATACCATATCTTGTAAACATCAGGAAATTGAAAGCAGAAGAAGCAACTGCAATAGCGTGATTATGGTTACATAAATGTGATCGATTAAAAGGCTAGATTTCAACCCCTCTGTATACATAAAAAATGATTTGAAAAATGTCAGAGGATATTTACCGTCTTCTAAAGAAAAATTAAAAAATGATCAACCTGGACTATATGACTTATTTCGTAATATAATAGCTGATTGAAAATTCGTATATTCGTATATGGGGGATATTTTTCTTAACGCCTGTCATGACTATAAATTACATGAGGCTTGGTCATAATTGAAATTATCTTTTGATATTTCTTATAATATCTTAAAGCTAATTCCTGGAATATAATTTTGATTAAAACTGTCTGCAAGATTATCTCTTGATAGATTAATGGAATCCGTCCTTTTATGTTCTGGATCTGATAGGTTGCATACCATAGCCTGATATACCAAGGAGGAAATGTGGTAGACCATATGTATATTCTCCAACAACAGTTTATCATTCATTTAACTTAATATTTTTAATAATTAATAAATGCGTAATATAGTTAATAAAAATGCTTTGTTGCATAACCCAATTTTTCGTAATAGCATAAATCGTCTAATAAGTTTAGGGATTCGGATACCTATAATTCGTTTTGTTATTGTAAATTTCAGTCAATAAAAAAAACGAATTTCAATTTTATGCAACAAAGCAAATAAAAATATTAATAAACATTAGTTAAAAAGTCAATTGTTACGATCATTGATGTAGATAAATTATTTTTTAAATATATGTCAATTGAAAAAAGAGAAGGGCCTTTGTAATGAGAAACAAATGTCATTTGACGATTTTCTAATCAATAGTTTTAAAATTAAATTAGAAGATCTATCTCTAAACCT
>JAICSL010000034.1 GCA_025936955.1 Nitrososphaeraceae archaeon | reverse complement strand
CTCAAAGTCAGCTTTATCTTTTTGTTATTGGTACACAGATATTGCACTCAGGGTAATTTAGATTTTAGTTCTAGATTTTTATCTACTGTATTATGAGTTTATTAATATGGAGAAGACTATCACTACGACGTTATCATGTGATAAATGCAAAAGGAATGGAGTTCAAATTTATAATAATTGTTGCAAGTGCTGTATACCCTGCAATGCTAGGGGATACCTACGTTTAGGCTCAAAAGTAGTAATTAGTATATTTCGCAGGTTGGAAAAATCATATCTGCTGGAAATTTTAGGAGAGGGGAAATAAATGAGAAAGCTAATTGTCCTGTCATTCATAACACTTGACAATGTGATTCAGGCTCCGGGCGGCCCTGAAGAAGATCCTGCTGGAGGGTTTGAGCACGAAGGCTGGGTAGCGGGATACTCTGATGACTTTCTTCTTAATGTGATGATCAAGCAGACGAGTAAACCTTTTGAGTTGTTGCTTGGCAGAAAAACGTACGAGATATTTGCGGCGCACTGGCCATACGTGAAGACAGATCAAGACCCATTTGCGGACAAACTCAATAACGCCAAGAAATACGTAGCTTCAAAGACACTGACAAAGCTTGACTGGAATAATTCAGAATTGATAAATGGTGATGTTCCAGATGGAATCAAAGGATAAAGGAGCAGGACGGGCCAGAAATACAAGTTTATGGTAGCAGCAATCTTGTTCAGACACTCTTGAAGCATGCCTTGGTTGACGAGCTTTGGCTAAAGATATTTCCTGTTACTCTTGGCACCGGTAAGCGCTTGTTTGCAGAAGGCACAATTCCAGCTGGGTTCAAACTTCTTGAAAGCGGGATTTCGCCGAGCGGAGTTATAATCGCCAATTATGAGCGCTCAGGAGAAGTCAGGACGGGGTCACTTGGACTTGAAACACCTAGCGAGGCCGAACTTGCCCGCCGCAAACGGTTAAGGGAACATGGTTAAACAGTCTCCTCCTTAGAGAGTAATGCTAACCATTATTATGTGTGCACTCCAGATCAAAAGGGGTTTTACAGCCATTCCCTTTACATATTGTTAATGTACTACAACTATGACCAAACCTGATTTTATGCTGTGGTCATTTGCTTATTGCAATTCTCCATCTTGTATTTCTTGAACCTGTCATATTCGGCCTGAGTCTTTGCCAACTCTCTTTTTGACTAATTCAATCCACTTAAGATTCTAGCACGAGCATATTGTTGTGTTACAGATGTCTAGTCATACATTTTCTGACACTCTTCAATTTTCAAGGTAGTTTATTTGTCATAGATATTTGTAATAATTAACTATTAATACATTCAAAATACTGGAAGGGTCCAGAGATTTCCGTATTATTAGTAGTTCTAAAAAAGGGACTCTAATATGAATAGAAGGTAGGTGATCTTTAAAGTTTTTGGTTTCACTGGCTAGTCAGAAAATTTTCAATATTGTGTCAATGGTTTGAATCTGCTAATGCATGTTACCCGTTTTGAGTATCTAAAATAACCATATTGAATCTATGGTGCCTAATATGTCATAGTATACGAAGTCAAAAACTGGAGATAATGCCATTATATCTAGCATCTCTATCTATTATTGCAGGTTCTTTTTGGGTTTGTTGCTATAAAAGTAACTTGTTGTACACATCACCAGAGGTGCTGCGGGCATCATCAAAAATGTTGCTAGGCCTGCGAATTAATCATGGCTTAACGTGCGATATTCAGGATCATTGGGATGCGGAGTCAGTGGTGTAATGGTGACCTTCATCCAGATGTGAAGTGGTAATGAGGCTAGAAGTTCGTGAAGCTCTTCCTCGTCGGCGGCGCGGAAGAGCCCGATGCTGCGCCATTCGTCTGGACCTAGTGGTGGACGCCAGAGCCGGATTAAATGGCCTGCTTTGGCGAGCTCAGCGGCGCGCACTGCCTCAGATGCGCGCAATTCATCGACTTTGGAGGGAATAGTTCCTTTGGGAACCGTCGTGACCAGATCAGTGAGGTATTCCATGGATTTCTATATGATCGCCATTGATTTAGTCGTTTGTTTCAATACCTGTTTTATATGCCCATATACTGGTCATGCGTCTCTAATGCCATAGATAATAACCCAAAGCCTTCTCTTTTTAGGAAATATAATTTTTGATGATCGTAGTAGAGGCATGCAAATGAGTGCCAAACAACTTAGTACTTGCCTTAGCTTATTAATTTCTTTTTAAATTTCTTCCAATAGTATCATTATCTTTTATACTACTATTAGCAATAGTCCTTTAGCATTTGCAGAACCATGGCCTGTGCTGTATCAACGGATCCATGTGGTGAAGATAGTGGTAGCACCTGCGATATTAACAATATTTGTCCTGATAGTAAAAAAGCCACTAACACTAACTCTTATAACAATAATTATCATCTTAGTAATCCTTCACTTGACAATCATATAATTACAAAACACAGCAGTAGCGAAGTAAAGGGTAATGTTTCAATGCCTGCGTTTCTTGAAGTCTTTGACATGCCCAAGGACCAGACTGTTCTGGTAATGAATGATTTAACAGAAAAGTATCGATTCACAGAGGACAGGACATCTACGCGGTGAAACACAAAATATAGGTCAAAATGCAGTTACTGTCAAATTCATTACAGCAACATTTTATTATAGATCTGGAACTTTAGCATACTCTAAATCTGTATCAATGTGTCCATCAATACTACACCAGGGTCCATCTATATCGTTTGATATTGATTTCTTTGATGATAAGAATACATCATATATCACTTCTAATTGGTATAATCTCAATTATTCTCAAAATATGATAAATTATTGTGTTTATATTATTTTATATTGATAAACAGATATATTTTAGTGCTTTGTATCAAAGAATATCGAAAAAGAGGATGAGGTTAAATATTAATTGAAATCTGCACAAGCACGATGACAAGACGATCTAAGGACCATTATTCTTCTCACATTTTAGATAAGGATATCTCTTTTTATCAACCTGATAAGGATACTAATGATCAACAGCATTATCGTCCCCAACATTCTTCTTTTCCATCTCTTCATCCTTTACGAAACCAAGAATCAAATTCAAATACTGTTGATATAGAAAGAGGAACAAAAGAACTATCATTTCTCAAAAAGATTCTTGTTGTAGATAATGATCCTGACATTACATTAACCTTCAAAATGGGCTTAGAGGAATATTCCGATGAAAGCAATGACAAGCACAACAAAAAAAGATTTGAAGTATATACATACACTAATCCTTTAGAAGCACTAAGAGAATTCAAACCAAACTTTTACGATCTGATGTTAACTGATATTTATATGCCCCATATGAATGGATTTGAATTATATGAGAAGATATTAGAATTAGATTCTAACATTAGAGTATGTTTTATATCTTCAGTAGAAGTAAATATAGAAGCACTTAGAGAAGTATATCCTAAAGTAAGCTTTGGATGTTTTATCAAAAAACCAGTTACAATGGAATATCTGGTTAAAAGGCTAAGTGCAGAATTAGACTAATACTTTATGCAATTAGTTATTATACTGAAGCCAGTCAAAAATTGTTGCTTGCTTTTTGGGTGCCGCTCTTTTAATTTCCTTCAATTCCGGTATGGGTTCAGTTTAGATAATAATTGATTTGAGTCAAAGGGTTATAAATAAAATTTCACTCTATTTGGACCCAAAGATAATAGAAACAAATCCTATATGATAAATTATTTCAGAATACAAGTTCTGGGGTCCAGAGAAAGTCAGCTGAAAATTCAATCGAATCCGTGTTCTCTTCTTTATGGGGACATAAAATTCTTCTATCATGTTCTCTTGTGATGATAACTTCCTTTACCTCTTTCTCTTGTCTAATAATATGCGAGCAATTTTTATATTCTCTAATAACTCGTCAGCTTCTTGACCTGACTCTTTGAATTTATGAGCACCAAAATAACAATAAATTTTATTTAGGTTCTCATAAATATTGACTTTTACATCAGTACTGATATACCACACTATACCATCAAAGTCTATACATAATTTCTTGGAATCATTATCTAATTTGAATTGCTTATCATCAATATCACCATCTGATCTTTTACCGTCAATGTCGATCTTTACTATCATTTTGTTACAGTCGACCTTGAAATTGAAATTATTAAAGTCATGTAAAATCCCTGTACGCATTTTACGCAATTCTTTAAGCAAATTCATAATCTTGTCAAAATTATCTCTGTATATATTGGCAGATTTAGAAATAATATTTGCAACTTCATTAGAATCTTGGGTACAAAGCGAATCATATCAACAAAGAGCTTCAAATAAGACATGGCTGGTAGTTATAGAGTAGTCAAAAAAATGAGGTATAGAAGTCCTGTTGATGCAACGCAGATGCTAGACCTGCTATGAAATTGCTTAAGTAGGGCGAGGAATTTGATCATTATCATATATGTCGACTTCAGTACACAGGAGATCATCAAACGTTGGTGATGGATCTCTCAATAATGATAATAATAGTCCAAGAGTATATGCTGGCCCAGAACAAATAGTATATGAAGGTTCAAGGGTACATTTGGAAGGATTTAGCTACGCTTCTAATAACAAATTAGTATGGACTCAGGTTAGCGGGCCTAAGGTCGAATTAGAATACGGCGATGAAGAAAATCCCAGTAGAAATCCACAAAATCCTTCTTTTACTGCACCATTCATAAGCTTTGATACCAATTATGACACCAGAACGAAACAAAAGTCGTATACAAAACTAACATTTGAATTAGTAGCCAAAGATCAGTCGGAAGCATCAAGTTCTCCTTCTAAGGTAGATGTAATTGTAAAGATGGTACAAAGAGCATTGATATTTCAAGGCGGTGGATCACTTGGAGCCTATGAAGCTGGAGCTTTTACAGCTCTATGTGAAGATCTTATAAAAAAAGATAAAACAAACGAAAATAGAAGAAATAGACCTGTATTTGATATTGTAGCAGGGAGTTCAATTGGTGCTGTAAATGCAGCAATTATTGTCGGCAATATAAAAAAGAGTATTACAGAAATCACCAAAAAGGAGGCCGGTAATGAGGTAAGAGGAAAGAAATTGGAAATGAACTCAATATGGGAAGCTGCAACAAGAGAGCTTAATCGATTTTGGGATGAGATCTCTTATTCAACATGGTGGCTAGATAATGATTTATTTAATATGTGGTGGAATACATGGAATAAGATTACCAGGCTAAACATCGAAAATTACAAATCATTTCTAAACCAAAATGAGAAAGCATTTGGGAATAAGAACAACAAGAATCAATTGCCATTATCTTCGCTGTTTTTTTATATGCCTGAAAATATGTCGCCTATTGCCTCCGCAGAAGCTGCAAGAAGATATTTTTCTTGGGTTTATTTCTTGTATACAGGTGTACCAGAAGTTATGTCTGCAAACTTTTCCCAACCAGATATGAAATTTTTCTTGGGTATACCCCCTTTTGCAAGGTTTGATAACACACCGCTAACAAATACAATAAAAGAATATTGGGATTATGAAACATATCCTATAAAGACGGAGTTTGAAAAAGGCGAGCCACGATTGCTGCTTACATGCGTTGATGTGATGGATGCTACTACTGCAGTAACTTTTGATAGTTATTTATGTAAAACCAAATATTCAGATGCAAGTCCTGCTGAGGAAAAAAACAGTAAACAGGATTACAATTACATTATAAACTATCCTCATGGGATTTCAATTGAACATGTAAGTGCTAGTATGTCACCGCATCTAAAATACAAATATCCTCAATTTGAAGTATATAGTGAGCGAGAAAATAAGAATATAGATCGCTATTTTTGGGATGGCGCATATCTTAGTAATACACCGCTAAGAGAACTCATTCAGGCACATAGAGATTATTGGTATATGGAAAATAATGACGAAAAGAAGTATGTTCCACATTTAGAAGTATATATAGTTAATCTATATCCAACAGTAGAGAAAGGAAATGAATTACCATCTGATGCAGATACAATACAAGATAGAGAAATAGACATTAAGTTTCATGATAGAACAAATTACGATGTAAAAGTCGCGAAATTAATTAGTGATTATGTAATATTGTATGGCCAAATAAAAAACCTTGCAATAAAGCATTTAGAAGAAGTAGGACATAATAGAAGTAACTCATTCATTAAAGAGCTTGAAGATATATTAAATACTAGAAAAGCGAAAAGCACAAAACGAGGAAGAATTAACAGATACAGTAATGTCAATAATAACTCTAAGGCCAGAAGGTACAAAGATCTTATAGAAGGAAGGTTTGATGTGGCTAAGGTAATTTACATAGACAGAAAAGATGATGGCAATACTATTTTTGGGAAGGCTGCTGAATTCTCAACTAAAACTATAGACCATCTAAGAAACGACGGATATAAAGAAGCGTTAAATGTAATTGCAAATTCTAGATAATTAAATCCGCCTTTTGCTGACCTATGTTATTATTTCTCACTTTTCTCAGCAGCCCTCTTCTGCATTACTCGTGAGAGGTAAATCATTTCATCTTAACTGAATGTGTACTCACAACATAGGGTCAGTCCATAGGTAATAGACTCAAAAAAGGCATCTTGCATAATATTCAGATTGCGTCCAGATCCCGGAACAAAGCTATGTATCTTATTTCGTAGATATGGTTCATATTTTACAATAGTTAGAATCTTTCTTTTTTCCAAATTTGATCTTCAGAATATGAGTAGCCTAATTGTTTCTTCTACAAATAATGCAAATTGTTCTTAAGTTGGCATGTGATTTCTGGTGTTTTCCGTTAGTGTTAACCGTTGAGTCATCATATTGCCAATTGAAAAATCATAATTGGTCTTAAGTTGATCTTATATTCTCTAGAAGGACTATTATCTTTGGAAATGTCAATAAAAAGCAAAATCATGAATGCAATGACAGCACATCCAAAACTTGTAACAGTCGCTATTGGCTTTGGAATAACAATGGCTATTGGAACAGCAATAGGCGTATTAGATGTACACTCTGCATTAGCAAGAGTACAGGATCAAAACACACTAGTTATTCCTACTTAAGGCCTATAGATAATAAATCAGATTAGATAGTAATCTTTTCTTTTTTCTTTTTTCTGTTTTTTACCAACATTATTTCAATAATCTTTCTCAACCCTTCGGTAATTCACCAGAATCGATATTTGTAATAATTAACTATGAATACAATATTCAAAATACTAAGAGTCCAGAGGTATGTAGCTGAAAATTCAATTGAGTCTAATTTGAAAAAGATATATGAACATTATAAAAGAACGCTCGATGACGTCACCATGGTCTATAATCATTCAACTAGTATTATTCTGTCATACTGTATCTTGTATATGTGTAAATAGACAAATGTGATAGAAATGAAATATTGAGTAAACTGTCCAAATGAACTAATACGATTGGTGATAAATCCAAGTGGACAGATGTGGATTTGTATGCTAAAAATACAACTGATCTAAAGACTTAACTCGAGTCTAGTTATTGAAAATTCAAAAAATGCTAATGAGGTTGGATAGGTTAGTTGGAAGGTAACGGTTAAACTAGGACTAAAACAGGGAACAGGCTACAAGAATTTGAGTGTGCGAGCTATAATTACTTAACTAACAATTCTCGTGAGGTACTGAATCTTAAGCAATTGTTGCATGTTTAGTCAAATCTCAAACGCTAGTAATAATAACCTCAATTCCTTGAGCTTGACTCCTCTGATTATAATTCAGAAGACATGTTAACCTAGGAAGCCAAAAACCACTAGTCACTAGGCAATTTCCCAAACATTACAGAAGCAATGTGCAAATATCAAAAGGATATTATGCTGTGTTAAAAGATCCACAGAATAATACCATTGGAACATGGCAGAACAAAGGACACGAACTAAGGACTTGAGAATAGAATAGCGGTTTTTGCTGCAGTATTACTGGTTGTCCATGCTCTTTATCGTCATTCTTTTAATAATATTCGTATATGATATCTATATTCTGAGTACAAAGGCCTACCAATAATAAAACATTTTAGTTTAATACAATCCAACAGCCTTAAATTAAACTCCACATCTTGTTTTGATAAATGAATATTTTTCCTTCTCCTGAGCAAAAGCTCAATCCTTTTCAATTTTATTCTGCTATGAGAAAGTTTAACCCTGTTGCCTATGACGACAAGAACAATTTATGGGGTGTATTCCGATATCGTGACGTACTGTCTATCTTAGGTGATTATAAGCACTTTTCTTCAAATCCCCCAGATTTGGATAGCAATAATAAGCTTCTGACAGAAGAAAGAAGGAAGCAGATACCGTTTTCACGTCCAAGCTTACTCAAGTCTGATCCTCCATATCATAGAACTTTGCGTGGAGTGATTGCATCAGCATTTACACCTATGGCAATAGCAAAACTAGAATCACAAATAGAGAATGTCACGCATCATTTGATAAACCAAGTAATTGAAAAAGGACGTATGGATCTCATATCTGATCTAGCATATCCATTACCAGTAACAGTTATTGCTGAACTCCTTGGTGTTCCTGTGGAAGATCGTAATCTTTTTCATAGCTGGGCAGATAAGTTAGTGAGTTCTGCTGGAGGTGAGCTTAATGATGATAATATTTCAACCAAAAACCTTATTCATATCCAAACTGAGATGGATGACTACTTTGGTGCTATCATAGACAAAAGAACAGATAAACCACAACAAGATCTCATAACCGACTTAATAAAAACTGAAGTTGATGGCATCCATTTGTCAAGAGAAGAAATTCTTGCTTTTTGCACTCTGATTCTTCTCGCAGGACACGTAACTACAGTTAATCTTATAGGAAATGCAGTTTACTCATTACTCCAAAATCCACAGCAACTTAGTCGATTGAGAGAAGATAAATCGCATTCATTAGTTCCATCTGCAATAGAAGAGACTTTGCGTTATCGGTCGCCTGTTCAAGCTGTTTTTCGAATATCAAAAGGGTCGGTAAAAGTTGGAGAACAAACAATACAATCTGGACAAGGCGTTATAGTATGGTTAGGATCTGCTAATCATGATGAATCTGTTTTTCCTGATGCTGAAACATTTGATATATCTCGCGTCCAGCATATTCATTCTCATCTCGCGTTCGGTCATGGAATCCATTTTTGTTTGGGTGCTCCCTTAGCTAGACTTGAAGGACGTGTGGTACTGAGAACAATCCTAGAGAGACTAAAAGATCTAGCATTAGATCTAGATGTTGGTGATGGCAGCAAGGTACCAATTATAAAACCACTTCCTAGTTTGTTCTTTCATGGCGTATCTGAATTAGCTATACGCTTTAAGCCCGCAACAAAGTTGAATACGGATGCAGCTGTAACTCATACATAGAGAATGTAATCGAACCACACAAAGCTATTATCTTTACGACGTTGAACTTGGTATGAGGAGAAGGATCCTTTACAGACTCTTTAGAGAGCTAAGATACTGGTCCAGAGGTATGTAGCTGAAAATTCAATTGAGTCTAATTGAAAAAGATATCCCGAAAATTTTAACACAGGGTCTAATGATGTCCCACTAGTCAGTAGATCCTTCAACTAATTTATTCTGTCAAATTGTATATTTGCTTGGGACCAAGAAGTTGTAAAGTCTTACGCCAAAAAAGATCATGATTAAATTATTCCCATTCCGTTTCTATATTAATTACCCCTTAGTGGGAAGCTAGTATTTAATTATAGTTTTCAGTATCTCTAAGCATGAGCA
The DNA here is from genome assembly GCA_025936955.1 of Nitrososphaeraceae archaeon. Taxonomy (GTDB): domain Archaea; phylum Thermoproteota; class Nitrososphaeria; order Nitrososphaerales; family Nitrososphaeraceae; genus JAICSL01. The sequence continues at coordinate 472 of JAICSL010000034.1, read as the reverse complement.
AAGAAAATGAATTATATCAGGTCGTAGTCAAGTCACTGAGCACCTATAAAAGCGTACAAGAGACATTCGATTTCTTTAACAATGTAAAAAACATGGAATTAGGCGGAGCAATTCATTCTGTGCAAAAGAATCCAGATGGTTGGTATAGCTTTGATCATGTCATTGCTGGAAGATCCAAGATGAAACATATTGCTAATCAAGAATTTAAGATACTTGACCACATATTTCAAGGTGCAGGACTGGAATGGAGCGTATATGTAAGAGTGCTTCCAAATGGAAATGGTTCAACCATTACATGGACATTTATAAAACCTGAAGGACTTAGCGACGAGCAATTTAAAGAACAATTAAAAGGCTTTGACTCTGAAATAGATGCATGGAGAAAAGCATTAGATAGATAACAATAGCAAACTATTGGAGTAGTTCAGAAAACTTCATAGATGGTTATGTTGGATATTGCTTCCTCTGGTTG
>JAICSL010000101.1 GCA_025936955.1 Nitrososphaeraceae archaeon | reverse complement strand
TCCTGACCCTTTTCTTAATCCTATCACAAAGTACATACAGGGAACATTTTCAAATACCCCTGAAGTGCTGCCATTACCAACAGCAAACCAAGGAATAATACACGTTAATAAGAATCTCATGACGAATGCTGATTATAAGTTTGACAGTAGCAACAACACAGCTCATTTCTCTAATATCATGGCCATGAGCCAAAAAACAGGTGCTTATTCTGGAGGAGCACTAAAATAAGTTCTGCAAGTAGGAGTTGAGAGAAAATGGTTGAAATATTTGGGTTTGGAGGGATGGCGATAAATGTATGGCTAGTATGGATCTTGCCATTTGTCGGTGCAGCTATCATTGCTGGGGTAGCTCGTAAAGGTAATAGAGTAAGAGATTATACCGCAGTTGGCTTTGCACTTGCTAGCGCAATTTCTGCTGCTACATTAATTCCCCTAGCACTTGCTGGCAGTGAAATACATAACCAGGTATCTTGGATTTCTACGCTTGCTTTGAAAGCTGGTATACTTGCCGATCCATTGTCAGTAATTATGACCAATCTGGTCGCATGGATATCATTTTTAATTTTTGTATATTCCACTGGATATATGCATGGTGATAGGGATCTAACTCGATACTGGTTTTTTATGTTATTCTTTATCGGATCTATGCAATTGATTGTTTTATCTGATAACTTGCTTATGGTTTTCTTTGGTTGGGAAGGTGTAGGTTTAGCATCATATGCATTAATTGGATTTTGGTATCAAGACAAAAAGAAAGACTTTGTCGGAAAAGAAGGGCATAGAGCAGGCGGTATTGCAATGTGGGCTTCTCCAACACATGCAGGTATGAAGGCATTCTTACAGACTAGAGCCGGAGATACTATGATGCTCGCCGGTATGTTCTTGATATTTATGTATTCTGGAACATTTGGTTTCAAGGAATTAATCCAAAATCAGGCGTGGGCTACACAGATGGCTCATCAAAACTTACTTGTTCCAGCTGCAGTATTGTTATTCGGTGGTGCAATTGGCAAATCTGCTCAATTTCCTTTAAATGAATGGCTCTTAGAAGCTATGACAGGCCCAACAGCAGTTTCGGCACTAATCCATGCCGCAACTATGGTTAAAGCCGGTGTATTTTTGGTTGCACGTATTGGTCCGTTATTCTTTGCACTTGCTGCTTTTGGTGTTACACAATTCTTTGAAGTCGTAGCATGGGTTGGAGCTATTACTGCATTTTTACTTGCAACTCAGGCCTTAGTCAATCCTGAAATAAAAAAAGTTCTTGCTTATTCAACTGGATCTCAGATAGGATATATGATGATGGGCTTGGGTATAGCTGGATTATCCACGAACTTTGTTGATGGTTATACTGCAGGGTTCTTCCACTTGATGAGTCATGCAATGTTTAAAGCATCACTGTTTATGGGCGCTGGAGCATTACTACATACCGTAGGGTCGAGATTTATGACTGATATGGGGGGATTGCGTAAGTATATGAAGAAGACATATTTGTTTATGTTACTTGCAAGTCTTTCTCTAGCTGGCGCCCCTTTGATTACATCTGGTTTCTGGAGTAAGGATGCTATATTTGCAGCAGTATTAGAATCTGGTTATAAATACTCGTGGCCTCTATTTGGAATAGCCGTAGTGGTGGCTATAATGACTGCGTTCTATACATTTAGGATGATTGGGATGGCCTTTTTTGGCAAGCAGACTAAACATTTGGAAGAAATGCAGCAAAGAGGTCATCATTTACATGAGGTCAGAGCAAGTATGTGGATACCGTTTGCAATTCTGTCCGTAGCCACCATAATAATCGGTTTGGTTGGCTTTGTATTTGAGGCTCAGATTCATCATGTGTTAGGCGAATATCTCTCAAATTCATTTGGAATCAAAGAAATAATTGGAGGAAATGCAGCCGGTTCGTCAGTAATTCATATTACGCCAGAGGGAGATAAAACATACTTCGGTCTTAATCCAATTGCTGCTGTAGCATCAGTAGGTGCATTTGGGATAGGCGCTATTTTGGGATTTATATTTTATATCGCAAGAAAAGTAGATCCTGAGATTATCTCTAAAAACATTCTTACACGATCAATATGGAAGTTTCTTTATAGCAGGTGGTACCTGAATACTGCACTTTATTGGGGAGGTGTAATAGGACCAGTTGCAATCTATCGTATGATCTGGAAATATTTTGAGAGTACCATAGTCGATGGAATCAATCCTGCATTCCAGTATTCAATGACATACTTTTCAAAAGTAATAAGATCAGGACAAACAGGTATAACTCAAACATACATATTTGTGTTCGGGGTAGGCATCATGATAATTATGATGCTTTTGTTTCTATAGGAGGATATAATTAAAATGGCAGACCTCTTTTCAACACCGATTATTGTAACCGTGATCCTAGGCACTGTAGGACTTGCAATCCCAGTGATCGACGCTCTCAAAAAGGAACGAGGTTCGAATAATAAACTTTATAGTGGAATTGCATTTGGAGCGCTTGTCGTAGCTATAGGCTTTGTAATTTTTCGCATATTTTCTGGTGAAGTGATGCCTGCCGTTGCCTTTAGCAAAGGCGTTTTAGCAGATGATCTGTTTGGTTCATTCTTTGCCGTTGCATTACTTATAGTCTCAATTATGGTAACTGCTTCTTCATGGAACTATATGAAGGGGAGAACGAATCCCGCTGCTTACTATTCCCTTATTTTATTGTCCAGCATTGGGATGATCCTTATTGGCTATTCTACTGATCTTGTTATGCTACTTATTGCATGGGAATTAATGTCTATTCCCACATATGCTCTAGCAGCATTTTCGAAGAGGGATCCCATATCCAATGAGGCAGCTATCAAATACTTTATGTTTGGAGCATTATCCTCAGCAATCCTTGTTTTTGCTATCGGTCTTGTTTATGGGATCACCGGAACAACAAATATAGGTATAGCAATACAAACGATGGCAAGTCTTGCTAAAAATCTTATTCCTGTAGGGCTGCTTGCTATTGGTTTGTTTATAGCCGGCTTTGGATTCAAAATGGGTCTAGTTCCATTTCATATGTGGCTACCAGACGCATATGAGGGCTCTCCTACCACGATCGGAGCCTTGTTAGCTGCTGGTACAAAGAAGGCCGGATTCTCTGCAGCCTTGCGAGTAATTGTACTAGGCATGTTTGCATTGAATCTAAATTGGACAGTGACTCTTGCTATAGTTGCTGTCTTTACAATGACGCTTGGAAACTTTGGGGCATTGATACAAAGAAGTGTTCCCAGAATTCTTGCATATTCCAGTATTGCACAGGCTGGCTATATAATGATAGGTATTGCTCTGGCTCCATACTCTGATCAAGCATTGACCGGTTCGTTATTTCATATAATTAATCATGCGGTGATGAAGTCTGCTGGATTTATAGCTGCTGCAGCTGTAGCAACTGCTCTTGCTAGTTATAGTCTCGAAAGGTATAGGGGACTTGGTCGTCGAATGCCAATTACTGCTATCGCATTTTCAATTTCTTTACTGGCGCTTGCAGGTGTTCCTCCGCTAAACGGATTCTGGAGTAAATTGGTTCTATTTGGCGCTGCGATTAATAGCGGTCCAATGGTATCTTGGGGTCCATATCTTGCTATTGCTGGTGTTCTTAATAGCGCGCTCTCTCTGGGCTATTACGCATGGATAATGAGAAAGATGTATATGGAAGAAGGACCTGATATGAGCAGAGTTAAAGAACCTAAAGCAATGGTTGCTGTGCTGATATTCGCAATGATATTTATGGTTGGCTTTGGTATATGGCATGCTCCTATACTTGATTTTGCATCAAAAGCAATACCTCATAATTTGACCAGCATAGTTCATGTTGTATCAAACATTCGCTAATTAATACTGATTAATTGTTCTACTTCTGAATTTAAATTTAAATTATGGCAATAAGTAATTTTTCATATCACAATGTAACACCATTATTTAATCAGTAATAGAATCTATAACCAAGAATGTTTTTTTACCGTTAAATATGTTGGTGTTGGATTTTGCTCAGTTAGTTATTCTTTAGCAGGTTTTTAATTTATTGGATTCAAACATTTTCTATTTAAATAACAGGTAATAATATTGGAAAAGAAAACATTTATACAATAAGCATAGTCTGATTTAAAATTGAATTGAAGCAAGATCTGTTAGTAGTTCCAGATGTTTCTTTGGTATGCTGTCGTTTAACTTAAGAAGCTTATTCTTCGCCATATTAGAATATGAACAATAAAGAGTTTTCATTCTGTCTACAAATTCTTTGGATTGCTCATTATTTTTTAGCAGGATATTGAAAAGTCTATCTTCGTTATTCCAATCAACCAAATCATCATGGATCTGATATGCAATTCCGAGCAACTTACCAAAGCTTGCCATGGTGTGAATTTCCTCTTCTTCTCCCTCTCCTAATATGGCGCCTATTTTTGCAGAGGCTTCAAAAATTGAGGCTGTTTTGTGTTCAAGGACTCTGATATAATTATCTTCTCTAATATCCAGACCTTTGCTCAATTTAATTTCCATCATTTCCCCCTCGCTCATTTTTATTGCCGCGTTAGAAAGTTCGCCTGAAACACGTGGATTATTTAGTTTGGATCCAATATTGAGAATTACTCCTAGAACAAAATCCGCAGTAAGGATGCTATTATTATATCCATATTTTGCGTGGAAAGAAGGTTTACCACGCCGAAGGTTCTCTTCGTCTATGATGTCATCATGAATTACGGATTCTGTATGTAAAAGTTCTATGGCAGATGCGGCAATAAACGCATTTTCCGCAATCTTCGAAGAAAAGGCAACTTTTTTTCCTATCTTGATACATTCAGAGGACAATACCAGGATTAACGGTCTGATGCGTTTGCCACCATCACAGGCATATCTTAATGGATCATGAAACTCGGACCAAGAGTACAGATCTAGTTCACGATTAAGAGCATCATCGATCTTTGACAAGTATTCACTGAAGTGTTCTATTAAAGGATTGGTTTCCAAGTTTCTTTTCAAAGATGTGCTCTTGCCTAAGAGTATCAAGTATGAGCATATTAATGCTTTTACAAATTAAGATGTTTTATCTACATCAAAGTATTGAGTGCTCCGGCCGGGATTTGAACCCGGGATCTGCGACTCGAAAGGCCACAATGCTTGACCGGACTGTGCAGCTTCTTTTTATTATAAGCTACTACACCACCGGAGCTATCTGTGAAGATGTAGTTTGTTTCACATAAAATCTTTTCTTGTCAAGGGATCTCAAAAGTATTACGCCTTCAGATCTGAGGGCATCTATATCTTGTAAGTTAGCTAGTTATGACAAGGGTCAAAGTATGTTGTCATTTGATGTTCTACTATTTTATGTGATATTTCTTGGATTGATAAGATCAAGAAAATGACTTACTACAATCTTATTTTAATATTGTGAGGTATTGTTGAGCTGTTATATTTATTAATTAAACAATTATCTGCTCTATTACTGTTTTGTTATATGAAAAAACGAAAATGGGCTAGGCACAACAGCAAGAGTTATCTAAATGAAACTTATCTGCTTTCCGTTTATGGTATTATTAAAATAGTGTTATTATTTCGTTATTTAATATATGCTTATTTACATAAGGTTTTATATAGATTGAACTTGTGACATACATAATGAATGATCTCATAAGAGAGATAGATTTTGAAATCGAAAAATATAGTTTATTAAAACATGATTTTTATAAAATGTGGTCTGAAGGGAAGTTGACAGTTGACCACTTGAAAGGTTATTCAAGAGAATATTTTCAACTTGTAAAGGCTGTACCTAGCTATGTTGAAAATATTGCTTCTGTTGTTACAGATCCTTTAACAAAAAAATCAATCAATCAGAATCTAAAAGAAGAATATGAACATATTGAGCCATGGATTAACTTTGCTGGTTCAATCGGTGTTTCAAGAAACGATCTAGTAAATTATAACGGCTCGACCGAAACTAACAATACTGTTTGGCAGTTACATGATTTAACGAAGAAATCACTATATCAGGCAGTGGCAGCTATGTATGCATATGAGGCCCAATTACCCAAAATAAGTGGATCAAAAATTGATGGTCTGAAGAGATTTTATAATATGAATAACGATGATGCTCTACGCTACTTTCAAATTCATGAAAAAGTCGATGTGATCCATTCTGAGGTCTGGCGTAATATTCTACAAGAAACCCCTGTAGATAAGCACGAACCAGTATTAAATGCGGCTGTAAGATCTCTAGAATTACAAAATGAACTATTAGATTGCGTTCAGGAAAAATATGTAAGAGCGACAACTTGCTAATGCATGTTACACCTTCATTCAAGACCGAAGATTATTGTTAAAATGAGAGTTATTATGATGTTATAACCCACAATACTACCTATTAATTAAATTTCTTTATTCCACTAACATATACATTATATAGCTGTTAGAAATCAGTTTG
>JAICSL010000071.1 GCA_025936955.1 Nitrososphaeraceae archaeon | reverse complement strand
GCAAAGGTGTTCCTGGTCCAAAGTTGCCTGTAACTCCTTCTTTTTCTAATGTCTTCTTGTCATTTTCAGGAATGATGCCGCCACCAACGAGCAATATATCGTCCATGCCTTTTTCCTTCAATAATTTCACAACTCTTGGAAAGAGGGTTAGATGAGCTCCATTTAATAGGCTCATTGCAACTACATCTACATCTTCGTCAATCGCTGCATGTGCCACTTGTTCGGGTGTACAAAATAATCCTGAGTAAATAACTTCCATACCTGCATCTCTTAGTGCTCTGCAAATAACAAGAGCTCCTCTGTCATGGCCGTCTAGACCTAGTTTTGAGACAAGTACTCTTATTCGTTTATGTTGTTGGTGTGTATGTGTTGCCATAAAATAAAATAATACTTTATACTTAAAACCTTTTTTTAATAATAACTATTTGAGAATAGGAAGAATTACTCAATGAAACTAAAATGTATAACGAAGATATAGAAATTTTTTGTCGTATCAACGTGTTGATTTTCCGGCACTTAATTATGTTTGATAAAGAAATAAAACCATAAAAATACAGTTTTTAGGCAAAAAATTTAAGATTTACTATTCAGTTTTTTTATATAGAGTAACAGATATCGCCAAAATTAATTCGATTATTGATTCTGTTAGATTTGATATTGTATACATATACACATAATTAATTCGCATTTAAAGCACCTGAGTTTAATTGAAGTTTAGAATTCTATATTAACTTGCAAGTTATAAATATTATATTGTTGATTCATTTTCAAGCAGTTACCACACGTTAACTGGACAATAGGCCTATTAAGAAAAAATGGTCATACGTGTATTTTCTGACAACAAATCCGATTTACAGACTTCTCTATGATTTGAGAATATTTTTTGATTTATGTTGTAACGTAGTAAATCATGTGAGAATTCATTCTTCTAAAGTCAGGTGGGAGAAATTTAAAATAATACCTCGAATAGTATCTGCACAACCATTTTAAGTGTTATATTAAACTTTAATAATCAAAAGACATCTACTATTATGCACTATTGAGACTAGAAGAAGTTAATTAACGCCTTGTGTGAGATCTGGACTTGTTCTAACAATAGCTGTTGGACTTGCCATTAAATCCAGAATGCATATTGAATTAGGTATACATGTAAGAGCGCGATTTGCACATTCTGCTCCTGCTGTACATTCATTGACTTGTTGGATTCCTTTTTTGGTTGTTTGTTTCATATTTGATCCTGCAGCGTTTGCCAATTGCATTGAAACACAAAATGATGTCAAAAGCACTATAGCGATAAACGCTATACTCACTAACATCATAATGTCATCATTGATAATATACATAATTTATTTTTTGATTATCATATATATTTCATTTTTGAAGAATTATTGCTATAGTTTATACTAATATATGCTCAGAATCTTATTATGTAGTAAATAGCCATATTGAATATATAATTCTTCTATATAGATTCATCTGTAAAAATTCTGTTATGATAATTAAGAACCTTCTATATATTATTTTGAAACTAACACAGTTATGTTTATTGATAGAAATAGAAAATGAAATTAAAGAATTATGAGAATATATATGAGTCGTCGTATTTGAATATAGTAATTATAGGTATACTTGAAATAATTATAAATCTAAGAAGGATGATCAACATTTTTTAATGTACATCTATGCATGGTATTTATATATTTGAATTGCAAATCATTTGTCCTAATGAAAGCGCAGACTTCAGTAATATGTAGTATGTGTAATAAAGATCAGATTATCACAGATCCTGAATCTGGTGAAGTTATTTGTAGTAGTTGTGGTTTTGTAATAACTGAGAAGGCTCAAGAAATACGCCCAGAATGGCGAGCCTTTTCATTAGATGAAGTAAGTGATAGGACCAGAACAGGAATGCCTACCTCTTTGGCTCGTCACGATAGAGGGCTGGCCACAATAATTGGAAAAACAGATAGAGATGCTAGCGGACGTGGAATAGATACAGCTATGCGAGCTACAATGGAAAGATTAAGAACATGGGATTTCAGAACTCAGGCACATACTCCTACAGATAGGAATCTTAAACAAGCTTTTGACCAGCTTGATAAATTGAAATACAAGCTCGGATTACCAAATGCCGCTATCGAAAAAACTGCATATATTTATAGAAAAGCACAGGAAAGGGGATTAGTTCGTGGAAGGACTATCTCTTCGGTATTGTCTACTGCAGCATATATAGCTTGTCGAGAAATTGGAATTTCTAGAACATTGGATGATGTGGCCGAAATTAGTAATCTCAAGCGTAAGGAGATTGCAAGAACGTATAGATTATTGGTACTTGAACTTGATCTTAAAATTCCTATGATCGATCCTATGAAGTGTATTGTTAAAGTGGCAAATAAGATCTCTATAAATGAGAAAACAAAACGTCATGCAATAAATATAATGCAGAGTGTCACAAAAAAAGGTATATCAGCTGGCAAAGATCCCATGGGACTTGCAGCATCTGTCATCTATCTATCGTGTTTGAAAAATGGAGATAATCGAACTCAAATGGATATAGCGGATGCAGCTGGAGTAACAGAAGTGACCGTTAGAAATAGATACAAAGATCTAAAAAAACAACTTCAGTGAACCTGAGCATTTTTTGCATAAATCTCTTCTTATATATTGTGCCTAATATAAATATGCAAAGCATTGATACAGATTAGAGAAATCAAATTTCAGACATCTTAGGCCACATCATCTTCCTCATATCTTGACCGATTACCTCGATTTTATGATTATCCATTTCCTTCATATATTTAATGAATGAATTTTTTCCTTCAGTTTTATAAATACTACTCCACTCTTCTGCAAATTGACCAGATTGAATTTCTTTTAATACCTCCTTCATCTTTAGTTTCGTATCATTATCAATTACCCTGGGTCCTCTTGTAAGTCCGCCATATCTTGCAGTCTCACTAACACGACTATACATTCCTGAAATTCCATATTTGTAGATAAGATCTACAATTAATTTTAGCTCATGAAGGCATTCAAAGTAAGCAACTTCGGGTTGGTACCCTCCGTCAACTAAGGTTTCATATGCACTCATTATAAGTGTGTGAACCCCGCCACAAAGATCAGCTTGTTCACCAAACCAATCGGTCTCAACTTCTTCTTTAAATGTAGTTTCTATGACTCCTGGTCTGGTACTACCTATGGCTTTTGCTAATGCTAATACCCTATTCCAAGCATTTTTTGTGTAGTCTTGATATACTGCAACTAGTGATGGGGTGCCAAATCCTTTCTCGTATAATTCACGGACCATCTGTCCTGGTCCTTTTGGTGCAACCATAATGATGTCATTATTCGTAGGAGTTTCAATCCATTTCCAATGAATTGCAGCGCCATGTGAGAAAGAAAGTGCTTTACCTTCAGTCAAATGGGGACTGATATCGTTTTTGTATGTATTCGCCTGTTCCATATCTGGAATCAAAATGTGAATAATATCGGCATTATCTGCAGCTTTGGATATCTCCATTACCTTATGACCATCATTTTCAGCCAATTTCCATGTCCTTCCATCTTTCCTCAAACCAACAATAACGTTCAAACCAGAATCCTTCATATTATTGGCTTGGGCGCGACCTTGTATGCCATAACCTATTACTGCAATTACTTCCTTCCTAATCGAATCTAATTTTACCTGATTATCAAGCCATTTCTTAGCAGACACAAATAGTGAATCGTAAATAGGTGTATATAGTGCTATCTGCTCGGAATAAATGGGTTGATTTATGACATAGACGATCAATCATCTTTATTTGAGCATGATAACAAGATCAAATGTTAGATTTGCCGTGATTAAAAGATAAGACAAAAATATTATATTCCATTTTTAATAGGAATGCTGATTGCATAATCTTATTCCGCTTCTATCCTAGATTTTCCTAACTTCTTTTCTATACCATTAACACTGCTTGAGTATGTTATAACATCATGATATCAAATGACGTTCTAAGATTTGTAGATTAGTTAGATGTTCGTCTTGAAACTCATAAAATTACCCAACTGGAAACGCAATAATGATTTGGATGTAATTTTCATTAGGATTGAATATGTATCGACCATAATTAAATTTATAATACTATTATAAACTATATGACAACATTAAATTCATTGTCTCTGCATGAGGAAGAAGGAGCGCATTGTTGCATGCATCAATGTAAGAAGTGTGGCATGATCTATATCTGTGGCAATAAAATTTGTCAAAGGGCCTTTTATCATGGGGAATGCTCTGCGTGTAATCACTAATTCTGCTAGTGATAATAATACTATTTATTAAGTAATGACCTAAAAATTTTTAGAGCTAAGGATGAATCATAAAAGTTTGTAAAAAAGCTATTTTTTATCCGTCCCAATTTGTATTGGATATGGTTCTATCAAGGTAATCATAGAAGTTATTTAAAGTTTGTCTGGGCGTTAATATAATTATTACTACACTAATATTGTTACTATATTTAACGGATTTATCTATGACTAGAAGCCCTAGAAACATAAATTTTCCATAGTTTATAGGAGTACTTTTATTATTCGTAATTACCATTGGTCGTAAATTCTATCTGCTATTTAAGACGGAAATTAGAGCCTAGTAGAATCATGTAATAATTCAACAGTAAGTATGGATAGTAAATATAAGTAAATAATCTCTTTAGATTATCATGAATAATATATATTGTAATTTACTAGATACCATTAAGTAAAGGTTTTAATTTTTTGTTTTGTGTTATATTTTTGGTTTTATACATGATGAGAAGAAAAAAACAAGGGACAGAAATCCCCGCGTTATTTCGTTATTCAGGTATGTCACCATTTGAAGTTGAGGCTATATATAGCACATTAAATGGATGTTTTGAAGTAAGCGAGGATCAACTGCCAGAAACTGATCCTCAATATGTTACCACTATTGAGATTAAATTTCCACTTCCTTATGATGAATCGTTTTTCCAATTATTTACCTTTGAGAGATGGTTTAAAATTAAAGGCATAATTAAAGAGATGAAAAGACGAAGGGGAAGGAAGGGGGTCAAAACATCGCTAAGTTTTTCTGGGGTTTTATCGAAGTCATATGTGAATCTGATATTCTTACTCATGAATAAGAACAATAGATATTTTGAGATGAGTATTGAAAAAATAGAGTATTTAGTTGATCTTATAAATGTACAACTACAGATGCTGCCAGCTGACGTAACAGAAGTCATTTATTGCTATGATGAAATTAAATCTAGATGGAATCCGGACATTGCAATAAGTGAAAACCAAGATAATTATTACCTTTTCAAAGATAGTGAGTGGAAAAAGACAAACAGATCTTAATTATCTTTTCATTTTATCTGGTCAATAACAGATGAATCATATAATGCTTTATTAAGTTCACGGTATTTTTTATCTAGATATCCTAAAGATTCTGATAATTTTTTAGATCGACCGTACTTGTAACGTATCAGTTCTCTATGTCTCCAGAAATGTATCCCTTGCGAGACGGAAAGGGTTGTAAAATAGTCAGGGTCTTTCAAGTGATCAGGCAATTTTATAGGATGAGGAATTAGATATTCGACAGTAAACCACTCATCGCCATCAGGATAATCATTCCCAGTCGTTATATCAAAATAAAGATGCAAAAGATCCGTTATCAACAAGCCATCGTCTGGTATAAACGGGTGCTTGACAAACGATTTTTGGTAATCGATTTTTAATAATTCCGGTTCAAAGTATACCCTGATTATCGCTTTTCTGAAAATTTCGTTTGCTTCTCTGAGGTTCACGTTATAACGATGTCACTCTATTTTATAATCTTTAACAAAACCCATGTTTTTACAGTATCAACGGGTATTTAACAATTATAAAAATATTATTACATCACCAGACTATAGTTAAATATATTGCTATATTGTCTTATTCCGTTGGAGCGGGGGTCGCCTAGCCCGGTAGGGCGTGGGATTGCTAATCCCATGTTCGAAAGAATTCGTGGGTTCAAATCCCACTCCCCGCGCCTAATTTGAGGATTCTTACATAAACCTTTTTAGCTGAATTCAAAGATCTTTTATATAGGGACAATTGACATCAAAAAAAATCAGCAGCAGATACAATCAGCAGCAGAGAAGGATTGCAGTAACGAACTACAACAAAAGATAATCTACATTACTCAGTATAACTCGAAACCTTATTTCAGAAACGCATTAAAGGAGGTATCTATAGTTAACCCTGAAAATGCTGGTATTATCTGCGACTATATTATAGCTGAACAAACTCAAATAAACATCAAAGAGTCTACAAAAGAAGGCAAAATTAAAGTCCTCATATGGCTATCCAGCTATTTTAAGGATAAATCGTTTATGCAGATGACAAAGCAGGATATTCTTGATTATTTAAACAACTTGAGGAAGCCACTTTCAGACGATCCTACTCACAAATGGATAGGTTCTTACAATAGCAGGCAAATGATCTTGAACAAATTTTTCAGATGGCTATATGATCCTGATGAGAATGATATACGTAAAAGGACAACTCCGCCTTGTATGAATGGAATAAGGAAACTTCCACGTCAAGAAAAGTCGCCATACAAGCCATCAAGCCTTTGGGATGCGCGTGAACATTCAGTATTCCTGAAATATTGTCCTCGTATTCGTGATAGATGTTATCATGCAATGGCTAATGATATGTCTGCTAGGCCACATGAACTTTTGAATTTAAAGATTAAGGATATTATATTCAAGGTAACAGACGATGGTACTCAGTATGCGGAAGTGCTGATCACAGGCGGAAAGACAAAGCCACGAACTGTGCCACTAATTGACTCTATACCTTATGTTAAGGAATGGATACAAAATCATCCTACAGGAATCAATACTGATTCCTGGTTATTTGTATCGGTATGCAACAAAGGTTTTGGACTAAGGTTATCGTATGACGGTTTATCTGGTCAATACAAGTATTACTATAAGAAACGATATTTTCCAAAGTTATTGAATAGCGACACTGTACTACTACATTATGCCAAAGCCGGGATTCAAATCAATTACAGTGAGTGAACATGTATATGACAAATTCTTCAAATCTTATGGGAGAAACAAAAAAGGACTAGAACTTAAGGGCATACGAAGCTTCTCGGGATATCTTACAAGTATGATGGAAGAGATGACGCTGCGATATGAAACCTTTGCAATACATTCTCCATATATGGAAAAATTATCTGTGGACCAAAATAGAGTTGTACTTGATAACAAGAGAAATAGAATTGCAGAAGTAATATTAAAGGAAGGAGAATTGCAGTGTTTGCTAGATGAAAAGTCTGATTGTGTTCACGTGGGTTTTGCATATTCTCTTCCTGAGCTGTATAACATGGACCACAAGATTAAGGCCCCTCCCCACTCAGCCTATGGAGATACAAATTAGTTTATAGGCTAATAGTTATCGACTCATTTAGATTGATTTTTAATAGCAACTTTGAAACTTATGACAATCACAGATTGGTTAGAAATTACAATTACGTTTAATGCTAAATGTAGTGAATATGGTAAAGACGTATTACCTGGAAAGACACTTTGGTCTAAGTCAGCAAAAGTTGCTAGGCATTTGTCTTATGAAAAAATCGGTAACCCAAGTAGTAACTTCTGGTCTAATGCCTAGTTGTTGAAATTTCTATAAATAATTAAAGATAGGTATTTTTACTTAATTAGGTCTTGCT
>JAICSL010000091.1 GCA_025936955.1 Nitrososphaeraceae archaeon | reverse complement strand
TGCTATCCTATTTCTTATGTCGTCTTCTGACGACTTTTTAAATCATTTCTTTTAAGTAATAAACAAATAAAGATCCTTCGATCATCAAAAAGATGGCGAATAAAGGCTCCGGGGTCATAATTGTATCAACTTTTCCCACCGAGGAATCAGTTTTAAAGGAAGCCAATGAGTTTATTGTTAACAAAAAGATATGCGCATGCATAAACTTGACGAAGGTAAGATCTGTGTATTATTGGAATGAGCGTCTGGAGAATCACGAAGAATTTGTAGCACTCTTTAAAACGACCAAGGCCTCTTCGGCAAAACTGAAGGCAGAAATTAAGAGAATACACCCTTATGATGTACCAGAAATAGTAGAATTAAAAATGAATGATGTATCTAAAGATTACCTATCCTGGATGATAGAATCAACTACAAGAGCAAAAAAAGGCAGAGTATCAATCTAGCGTTAGAAAGTCAACTAATTGCGTAACGAAGTAATGCCACTATTCCACCTATAGATGAAATTCGTAATCCAATATCTGTAGAGGAATCTACAGCATAGATTTTTGCGCCATAACCCTCTACCAAGTCTAATAAGTTAAGAATTTCATTTTCGTCAGCAGTTTTAAAAATAGAATCTGAAAATACCAAATATTCAATAGCCTTGACCAATGCAGCTTTATGCACTTCGCTAATACCCATGGCATATTTTGTCTCTCCCTTGCGCACAAATTGCATTATTTTATCTAGAATCGAAGAGACAATTGCAATTTTGCTAGTACCCACGGTATCTTTAACAATAGGGGAACGGAGGAAGACAAAAATGCCGTCTTCTCCAGCAACATCTACTCCTTCGACAATTATTAGCCTATCTTTTTCTACAAATTGTTTTTCGACCAAAAGATTGAAAAATCTACGCTTAGTCTCTCCAGGACCCAATATAAGTATTTTAATAGTTTCATCTTCCCCTGGTAAGACTGTCATAATAACTTTGAAAATATCTTCAAAGAATACCTCAATATTCGGATCGTTTTTTGCTACTCGTTGATATCGTTTCCCACTTTGCCCTGAATAGATATTCGGAATTGATTTTAGATGAGTTCCAGTAACCTTGGCTACTGCAGCCTCTTGTGTATCTATTGCAACCAAAAGAAAACTACTATTATTGTCCGCTGATTTCATTAAATTATTGATTTCAATATCCTTCCATTTTCTACCTTTGTCGATTATTATTGAATCTCCAATCCTAATTGTCAGCGAATGATGTGTTCCTCTAGGAACAAGCTCATTATTAGTGTTAGTTATCATGCCGCTTATTCGCAATCTATCTATAACATCATCAAGATTTATCTTGTCAACTAGAACCGAAACTCGTACTTTGATTCGTTCTCCCTTACTAGGTCTAGCGTATTGTTTTACTTCTTTGATGACCCTTGAAGTATCAGCAATGACATAATCACCATTTTTTACTATCCGTCTAAGTAAAAAAAGGTCATCAGAATCCTGAGGAATCACCAAATACGCATTATCAGAAGAACTTTTAACCTGTTTGCTAATCATACTCGATTTTTCATAAGCTGAAGATATTGTCTATTCGTTGGCAACAGACGACGTTGGATTCCCTTTAGCTTGAGTGGATTTCAAATAATTATCGACCCATTCTTGAGTCAAAACTCCTGACTCTACTAAATTTACTAGAGCATTAGCAGAAGCATCGCCGTTTACTTTGCCAGACTTTTTTCTCGTCTGCCTCCATTTTAATTGTGTATTACCACTCTTTGAGGAGTAAATTATTCCCAAGATTTCTTTTGCATTTACAAAAGTCATCTCACGGATTCTTTTCAAAGTTAGTTTGTCAGCGGCTTCTATATATATTGCTCCCGGTCCCTCTTCGCGCTCAGGGAATACCTCATAGTCTCGTAAGTAAGTTTCAGGGATAAAAGATTTGCACGTGCTAATAATAATAAATCGTCTAAAACTTTCCAGAGAAGAAGTGGTTTCAATATGGACCAATACAACAATTAAAAACCATCTAGCCACTTATCAAGTTTATGAATGACATAGTTTTAATATTCTTAATAAGCAAGTAATGAAATTGCCAATTTCGCTTACAGAAGCTATTGGATATACTCATAAATAGTACTGTATAGAATTTTTTAAAAGAATTAATAATGGTATCTAAATAGAGGACAAACTCCTAACTCAAGATCTTCATCATCAAATCCGTAGGGCTAGTTTTGTCATCGTTTGTCCAAATTTAGATTATATCAAGTAAGATAAAAACAAGCCTCCGAGGGTATAATATGTATAATAAGACAAAAATCGTGAAGAAGAAAACAGCATTAGGAATTAAATTACTGCAATATTTTTCCATACTCTGATTGCCAATTGCGTATTACAGTATCCGCAACTAATTTCTAGGAGAAGGTCACTGACTGTGTGCATCAGCCCACAGATAATGAAAATAATCTTTTGCAAAGCCTGCTAGGCCTATATGCTCTGCCCATATTGCAATTGGCTCAAAAATCCCTCCCTTGTCACTTCTTCCTTCACCAAGCAATATCATTACCTGTCTACCATCACCAATGACACCACCGCCAAACATATTATTTTTTAGTCTCACCTTTGCTATTCTTGATATAGCACGGACGGTTTCTGCATTGGTTTCTTCGGAAGCAAGAACCGTAATCTTTATTCCTTTCTCATGCAATATTCTTAATGCAGGCTGAATGGGTTTTGCAATATCTTCTGCAACATGGGGTATCGCTATTAGTAATTCTTGTCTACATGTCTGAATAATCTCGTTTACTTTGGCTGCTATATTATAAACCCCTCTTACGACCCATATTTCAGGCCTCTCTTTTATACCACTTTTTTCATACATAGGCATCAATTCGCTAACAATCAAATTCTCATTTTCTTTAATACCATTTTCAATACGTAGTCGCATTGCTTCCAACGCTGTCAGGGGAGATTTCGGAAAGAATTTCTGCGGTCTTGAGCTATCAGATTCTAACCAACCTTTATCCTCTAAGGTATTTAGCACTTCATAAATCTTAGAATACGGGACACCTGATTTCTTGCTGATATCTGAAGCTGTAATAGAGCCTACATCTAGAAGAGACAGATAAACTTTGATTTCATACGTTGTCAAGCCGAGGCTTTCCATTGCTTTCCTAGACTTGTCACTGATGTTCATACCTACTTGAGACCTACAGATATACTAATATAAGGATGTTAGAACCATGTCTGTAAAAAATCTATTATCAGAATTCTGCTTATTTAGTTAACTAGGTCACCATATGATTCGTGAGATTACGTTTATATATAAAGTAAAAAGATCCTTAAATAAAGGAATATTAAGGTAAATAGACATGGATTTAATACAAATTTCTAACTTATCTAGCCATAATATGTCTGCTAGACATACGATAAGACATACCCAGAGCATCTGTCCGGATTGCAATATGATCCTTGATGCTGAAGTTTTTGAAAGAGAAGGTAAAGTGTACATGACCAAAACATGTCCTAGCCATGGAGAATGTGAAGAACTATACTTTGGATCATATGAAATGTATAAAAAGTTTAGCACTTACTGGATGGATGGAAAAGGCGCTCATGCTCCAAATGTCATGATCGATAAATGTGCATGTCCTACCAATTGTGGTCTGTGTACAAATCACCTTTCTCATTCTGGTTTAGCCAACATGATTGTTACCAACAGATGTGATTTGACATGCTGGTATTGCTTTTTCTACGTTAAGAAAGGGCTTGAAGGGGCTTACCTATATGAGCCAAATCACGAACAGGTTAGAGCAATGATGAAAACACTAAAGGCAGAAAAACCTATTGCTGGAAATTCTATACAAATTACTGGTGGAGAGCCAATGCTGAGAGATGATATTACCGAAATTATCAAGATAATGAAGGAAGAAGGAGTTGATCATATACAAATGAATACTAATGGTATCAAAATGGCACTCTCACCTGAAACTATGCGACAGGTCAGAAATGCAGGAGTAAATAATCTATATTTATCATTTGATGGGGTGACCCCCAGAACCAACCCTAAGAACCACTGGGAAGTACCGTATACATTAGAATCTGCAAGAAAATGCGGTATGACTGTAGTATTCGTTCCAACTGTAATTAAATCGATCAATGACCATGAATTGGGTGGCATCATAAGACATGCACAGAGGAATATGGATGTGGTACATGCGGTTAACTTTCAGCCAGTATCATTAACCGGGAGAATGACAAAAAAAGAGCGTGAGAAATATAGAATAACTATTCCTGACTGCATCGAAAGAATCCAAGAACAGACAAACGGAGAAATAGCAGCCGATGGATGGTTTCCAGTTCCATCATGTATGCCTCTAACCAATGTCATTGAGGCGTTCAGTAAGAA
Organism: Nitrososphaeraceae archaeon; assembly: GCA_025936955.1. Lineage (GTDB taxonomy): Archaea > Thermoproteota > Nitrososphaeria > Nitrososphaerales > Nitrososphaeraceae > JAICSL01. Next base: position 2,504 of record JAICSL010000091.1, on the reverse strand, counting down.
ACCCAAGTATGAGCTATCAATCCATTTTGCATGCGGTGCTGGTACATATGTATTTGAGGATACACAGACAAAGAAGTTAACTCCATTAACCGCTTTTGTGGATATTAAGGGTCTACTGGAATTCTTCGAAGAAAAGGCCGACGAAATCAAATCCGGATCCAATAGATATTGGGCAATGCTAGACGTTGTACGCAAATTAAAACAGTTCGTTGATAGAAGCAAGCAACCTCATGGTTTGGATCTTGCAAAGATGTTCTCCAGTATATTGTTAAAGCATAACTTTGAATCTGTAGGCTCATGGCACGTGAGATCCCTATTCTTGGGAATGATGCACTTTCAAGACAAATACAATGAGGATCTAGAAAGATTGCAACGATGTGATATTCACTATCTCACACCTGACCTGAGAATCATTCCGTTCTGTGCATTTAATGTAATACCAGAATGGTATAGAGATAGAATCCAAAAGAAATACAGTATTCCGGTAGAAGAGTGGGAGAAGACACATGGTCAAACATTAGAAGCAGGTCTTTATAGAGGTCTCATGAGGAAAGGAAAACCAGAAGCACAGATGGGTTGTGCAGTATCAGAAATGCATCGGGCAACTTCCCAAGCAGAGGGTGAAAATCATAAGGCAGTGGAACTACGCAACGGTATGGCTGGAGCGTAAAAATAAGCAAACTTTGCTCCCATTCTTTAATTTCTGACTGAGAATCAATCTCCTTCTTTCCTTGTCAGTATTATAATGCAACCTTATTTTTGTTAGTGAAGTTTCGTATGCTCAATTCTTTTGATAAGATTTAATTTAAAGGCAGATGGTCTTACACTAATGTCTATGAAATTTATACAATTAGAACCAAAAGAAGAAATTGCCATCATTAAAATTAATAGACCAGAGGCTTTAAACGCCATGAATGCAGATGTTATTAATGAATTATCTCGAACAATTGACATCGTTGGAAATGATGATGACATAAAGGTAATCATCATTACCGGGGTGGGAGAAAGATCTTTTTGTGCAGGGGCCGATATTGCATATATGGTAAATATCAACCCAATAGAAGCTGAAAAATATTCGTCTTTAGCTCAAACAGTATTAAACAAAATAGAAAAATTACAGAAACCAGTTATCGCTGCTATTAACGGTTTCGCACTAGGAGGTGGCTGCGAATTAGCACTGGTTTGTGATATACGGATAGCATCCGAAAATGCTAAAGTTGGCCAGCCTGAAGTTACAATAGGAATCCCTCCGGGTTGGGGAGGAACACAAAGATTAACGAGAACAATAGGCCCGGCTAAGGCAAAAGAGCTGATCTTTACGGGTAAAATGATCAATGCAGATGAGGCGGAACGAATTGGTTTGGTTAATAGAGTTATCGTACTAGACCAGTCTGATCAATTATCATTACAAGAATTGAATGTAGACGAAGTGAAGAAGAAAGAAAGGTCTATAGAATTAGCCAAAGTACTTAATAAGAAATTAATGAACGAGTGCATAACACTCGCAAAAGAAATTTCAAAAAATGGTTTTACCGCAGTCAAAACCAGCAAGATGCTTATTAACAAAGGAATGGACTGTGATATTGAAACCGGGCTTCGATTGGAAATTTATGGTTGGGCATTATGTTTTGCACACGAGGACAGATCCAAAATGATGTCGGCATTCCTAAACAAAGCAAAGAGCAAATAAAACATACTCTATTTAATATCAATAATTCTCGATCCATGACTTGGGTGACAAATAATAGTTCTACACTGTATGCCTGCCTCTTTATAACCTGCTTCCATCGCCTTGGCTACAGATTTTGCAGCTTTTTCTCCTTTTAAAAAGGAGATCATTGATGGTCCTGCACCACTTATTGTTACTGCGAGTGCACCAGCCCCTAGGGCATTTTTCTTAACTTCTATAAAGCCAGGAACTAAATGCATTCTGGCAGGTTCCACTATTATATCATCAATTCCCTTAGCTATGATTTCTATATCTTGCAAAACAAAGCCTGCAACAACAATACTGGCGTTTGCTACATTATGAACAACATTTTCAAGCGAAACCTCTCTCGGCAAAACTCTTCGGGAGACTTCTGTTTTTCTCTCTGGAATTGTTATTATCGGAACTGCTACCACCAAGACAAGATCTCTTGGTGGATCTATGTTTATTAATTCTAATTTCGGAAGTTTTTTAACAATCACGAAGCCTCCAAATATGGACGCTGCTACATTATCGTAGTGTTTTGTTCCGGCGCTGGCAATTTCACCCTCGGCGCTATATTCTACTAACTGAGTTTTTTGTAAATTCAAATTAAATAATTTATCAAATGCTATAGCAGCAGCCGCTGCTGATGCAGCACTACTACCGAGTCCAAAGCCTGTAGGAACTCTCTTTATAACATCAACATCAAGACTATAATCTATATAAAAATCCTTACACATTTTTTTTATTACCAATCCTGCAGAATTATCAGATGTTCTAGATGGAATTCGTTCACAATTTTCTCCGGAAATTC
>JAICSL010000085.1 GCA_025936955.1 Nitrososphaeraceae archaeon | reverse complement strand
TTTCTTTGTATAACCTATATGCTATCACGATTATACCAAGACCTACAGCCACTTCAGCTGCAGCAATAGCGATGGAAAAAAGAGCAAATACCTGACCTTGTACATTCTGCAGACTTCTTGAAAAAGCAATTAATGTGAGATTTGCAGCATTCGCGATAATTTCAAGCGAGAATAGCATACGAACTGCATTGCGTTTGACAACTATGCCATATATACCAACTGCAACAAGAATTATCGATACTACAAGAAAATCAATCAATTCGCTCATTTTTCTGCTCTATATCCTCCCTACGTGCTAGGGCCAAGGCTCCTATTACAGAGCCAGCCAGTGTTAAAGCTAATGCTATCAAAGCTGGCGAGTAATATGTTAACATCTCTTTACCTATTGCAGTAAAATCAACCGGAGTAGAGTTAAATTTTCCAAAGGAGGGACTATTAAGACCAGATGTTAGCACTATTGCTCCAATACCGCCCATAAAAACAAGCATAAGAACAATACCTGCGGCTTTTCTTCCCTTATCCTCATTAATTGAAAACAAAGACTGAGTTCTAACAAGCATTACAGTAAAGATAACCAGAACAGCTACTGCACCCACATAAACTGCTATCTGAAACATAGCAACAAATGGCGCATCCAAAAGAATAAAAAATCCTGCAATTCCCATCATAGAGATCGCAAGAGCAATTGCACCATAGATAAGCTCACGACTTTCCAATGCAACTATTGAAGAACCTATAGTTAATACTGCTACTCCTACAAAAACTGCATCAACCATGTGTAGCTCCCCTCTCATCTATTTTTATTTGAACATCACCGTCATATTTTGGTTTGATAGCCAATTGCGCCGGAGTATAGATTAAGTGCTCCTTGGTAAACGACGAAAGTTCGTAGTCGTCTGTCATAAATAACGCATAAAATGGGCACGCATCAACACATAATCCACAAAAGACGCATTTGCCAAAGTCAATTTGTGGCATTATAGCTTTTTTATTATGTTTCCATTGTTCATCCACCTTTACCATACCAATTGCTTCTGCAATACCCTCACAAGCAATTGCACACAGCTGGCAACCTGTACATTTATCATGAAATAGAATGTGTCTGCCCCGATATCCCGCTATACCTACTCCACGCTTTGGATCGAACTGATAGCCATCACCTACGAACTTAAGTTTTTCTTCAGGATATCTAAGAGTAAACCTTTTAATGACAAGATGTTTTGAACCAGATTCTATAGCTTTTATAAAAGCCTCCGCGGATGTCATCTTGTTAATAATCCCCCTGGTCCCAGTACTCCACCGTAAATTAAAGCTAATGCTACAAACATGTTTATGAAAGACAAGACTATCAATTTGTACCATCCTGTATGAAGTAAAATATCTATTCTAATTCTGGGATTGATACCTCTAGGAAGCAAAAAAAGCATTATTACGCCAAAAGTTTTTACAGTAAACCAAAATATTGCATTCACAGTTACAGGATTGTAAATTTTTTCACCAGTGTATCCTGGTATAAGCTCTTGTGGAAATATTTGAGGCCCAGCCCATCCACCAAGAAATAATACTACAAAAAGTGCTGCTAACGCGTATAATTTTACATATGTCCCGAGTTGAAGTAAACCATAAATCATACCGGATGTTTCGGTAAGCCAACCTGCAACTATTTCACTTTCTGCTTCAGGCAGGTCAAAGGGGACTCTTTCCAGCTCTGCAAGCGAAGAGATAAAGAAAACAAAAGCGCTGATAGGAAGGAAGAAAATAAACCAGAAGGGATGTTGGGCCTTTGCAATATCAGTCAGATTAAGTGAACCGGCTAAAATAACGACTGAAAGTGCGGACAGAAAGAAAGGAATTTCAAAAGCAATCATTTGATGTAATGCACGCAATCCTCCAATGAATGGATATTTACTATTGCTTGCCCATGAAAACAATAATGCTATCAATGGAAAAAAGCCGAGAATTGCAAACACAGCAAGAAGACCAACACTGATATTAGCAACTACCCATCCTGGTGCCACAGGTATCAACGCAGTGACTGCTGCTGCTGCTGCAACGAACGCAACAGGAGAAGCCCAAAAAATTGGTTTATCAGATCCTGAAGGAATAATAATTTCTTTCGAGATCAATTTCAAACCATCAGCAGCTAACTGCAAAATTCCTTCAACTTTACCTACATATAATGGTCCAACCCGTAACTGCATTTTAGCTAAAAATTTGCGCTCAATGAAGATAGTAGCTGCTGCGAGTAGTGCAGCAAATGTAAAACCTGGAAACACCACTAGTTTAAACAAATGGGTATGGATGAGAAATTTAATAATTGGTAAGGTACGTGTAGGATCTACCATCATAGATAAGAACAGATAGGGTGTAAGAATCTCTCCGTTAACAGGAGGTAGTGGTACATAAAACAGTATTACAAAGATAATAGGTAAGCCCACCAATGAAATAATGATTAAAACTATTAAGATAAGCCAGATAAGACTACCGACAAAATTTCCAAAACGAAATTCTTCAGGAGTACTTGCCATATTATTATCTATCTGCCTCCACGGGCCAGTAATTCAGGGACCAATAAATAGATGGCATATCACCCAGCTTTGCACCAACAAGTAGATAAGGTAATGCCAGCATGTTTCTAAATGACCCTACAGAGATCTTCACCCTATAAGCCTTTGGGGTACCATCACTTATTATATAATATCCTAAAGCACCTCTACCTGATTCAACTCTTCTGTATGCTTCTCCAGGTGCACCCTTGGGATTTGGTTGCAGTTTTGATCTAACTTCCCCCGATTCGGGCATCTTGTCTAGTAGCTGTCTCATAATATGACATGATTCCCTCATATCTAGAAATGGAACATAAGACCTTGCAAAAGAATCACCAGTTTTCATATATTGAACTTTAAAGTCAATTTCATTGTAAATATCATATGGTTCAGCCTTTCTAATATCATATGGAATGCCAGAAGCTCTCAACACAGATCCTGTAACACCTAGTTTAATTGCATCTTCCTTTGTAAGAATCCCTACACCCTCAGTTCTTTGCCGCAAGAGAGGATTATTGTAAAAAATATCCTCGTATTCTTTCAATCGTTTTTCAAAATATGCAATTTGTCTAAGGCATCTATCTTTAAAGCCGTTTGGAATATCATTTCTAACGCCACCAGGTATATTAAAGGCATGCGTTACCCTTGCTCCAGTCAGGGCTTCCAAAAGATCTATAAATAGCTCCCTATCTCCAGTAGGCCACATAAACATTGTGGAATGACCTAGAAAAATACCATAAATCGCAAGCCAGTACAAAGTATAGACTTGACGGTTTAGCTCGGAAGCAATTGCTCTTATAAACTGTCCTCTTCTTGGAACCTGGATCCCAACTAACTCTTCAACAGCCAAGCTATATGAATATGTGATGTTAGTAGAATCATGAATAACCGGACGTTCAAGATGTGGAATATTTTGAATAAAATTACGGTATTCACACATTTTCTCCTCACCACGGTGCACATAACCAGGGTCCGGGTCGGCATAAACAATATAGTCCCCATCAACTTTGACAGTAAATCGAAAATGCCCCGAACCAGGATGTTGAGGTCCAACGTTAAGTGTCATCAAACGATCATCTTCGGACTCTTTTATCACCTGAAGCCCTAATTTTTGAGATTCATCAATTCTATCTTCAAGACTTTTTGCCAATACAACCACCTTTATTTTATCTGCCTTTAATTCTAAACTCTTTTCTCAATGGAGGAATATCAGCCCAATCTTCTGGAAGTAGAAATCTCTCGTTTCTATTATGACCCTCAAAATACACCCCAAGCATTTCAAACGTTTCTCTCTCATGATATTCTACACTTTTAAATACATTCATTAATGTTGGAAGGCGAGCATCATCTCGACTAGTATGTGTTGCCAGAGCAAGAATATGTCCAGCCAGATCATCCCTTGAGTACGAACCCAGATGATAAATGACTTCTATTTTATTATCCTTTGGATAATCGGTACCTGCAACAGATTCAGCATGATCAAAACCCAGGCTATCTCGAATAAAAGTTGCAATCTCAACTATATATTCTTGATTGACAATAATTTTCATTCTTAGAGGCCGGATATAAGAAACCTTGACATTGTCTCCAAATTTAGAAGTTATCTCTGATACAAGTTTTTTTTCAAATGAAGATTCTGGTTCATTCTTTGCCTGAGTATCGGTTTTTGATTTTGCAAGAGAAGAGGACTGAAAATTTGAATTAGATCGGTTTTCTGTAGATTGGTTCATATTATTTGATCCTCGACCGCTTGATCTTTTCTTGCAGTAACATGCAGCCTTGGATCAATGTTTCAGGTCTGGGAGGACATCCTGGCACATAAACATCTACTGGAACAATACCATCTACTCCAGGAAGTACATTATAAGAATCAATGTAAAGGCCACCTGTAATGGCACATGCACCCATTGCAATTACATATTTTGGTTCTGGCATCTGATCATACACCATCCTTAATCTTGGTGCCATTTTTCGGGTAACTGTTCCTTGAACAACAATTAAATCACACTGTCTCAATGAGCCAAAGGCTTCAATGATCCCAAATCTCTCTACATCATACCGTGGACCAGAAGCGGCTCCAAATTCGACACTACAGCACGCAGTTTCAAGGTGGACAGGCCATAAAGACCATATCCTACCCCAGTTGATAGCATATCCCAAAGGCTGATCTAGAGCCTTGACAAGAACATCTCCAAGTTTTCCCATCAGAACATTAAAGTGCGTGGGATTAACTAATTCCTTGAGCAAACCAATCCCCTAACCATTCTTTGCAAATTACATATTTAATGCTTATTAACAATATAATTACCATATTCCTTTTCTTCCCGACAGATATAACGCATAACCCATTGCAGCAAACATAATTCCTAAAAATGCCATAATAGAAAGAGTTGCAGTTCGAGGGATCAAAAGCAACGAAGACGCCCAAGCAAAAAGAAAAATTGACATAACATCAAATACAACAAACATTAGGATATAAGAGTAATACTGCATCATAAAATGAGACCGTCCTTCACCTGTAGGCATTTGACCACATTCCATTGGCAAAAACTTGACAGGATTATAACGGCGTCTGGGAGCAATTAGTCTCGAGATAATCAAAGCAGGAACCCCAGCAAGTACTCCAAACCCGAGCATATAGATTACAGGAGTAAATTGTGCAGCGGTTTCTGCAGCCAAGACACATGTGCTAATGTAATAAGATATAAAAATCTTGCTTTAATGTTTCAAAACTATATTGAATAATTCTCGAGCGGCGAGTCGCGGATGATTTAACGCTAATCTCATTATATTAATGGTTGAAAAGTTGGCCTTGATAAAATCTAAGAAATCGTTATAGGAAAGATCTTTTAGTATTTCAATTTCCCTATCCCATTCCTCATCAGAGAGATGCAGCCACCTGTATTGAACCCTCAAGGCAGACTTGATTTTTGACTCCATCTTACTTTTACAAATTCGTTCATAATCCAAAAGAGATTCTCTATCAGAATTATACGATAAGGACTTGGCTCCGATTTCACCGGCTAGTCTACCAAATTCTATAGCGTATCTAATGCCTTCTAGTACAAGTGGATTAGACTGTCCTGCTGAATCACCAACCAATATTAAACCATCAGAAACAGTTGATCTTCTAAGCCCTTCGTTTGGAATAAAACCATAATGAAGTTCAAGCGGCTGAATCTTACCCATTTTGTCCAATGGTTTGAGTTTCTTTTCCATTATGAAATGCAACCTCTGTAATGGGTCCATATTAGATTCTGGCCTCCCAACGCCAATTCCTATTCTTGCCCTATTTTTTGATAATGGAAAAATCCATCCATATCCTGCATTTGAATACATCTGTCCGACCAACAGTACCCATGTTTCATTGTCTATGTTTTCACAATAGCATTCATACTCCGCTCCAATTCCGTATCTCTTCCATTCACTGACTATTCCTAGTCGACGAGCAACGGAACTGCTAAAACCACTTGCATCGATTACAAGATTACAATCTACTGTTAAGTCTCCTTTAGGAGTACTTACTTTTAATCCAGCAATTCTGTTCTCAAGGTTAACTTTGACATTAGTGACTTTGCTCTTTATCATTAGTTCGGCGCCAGATTCTGCAGCCAATGATGCGAGGTATTGATAAGTACCCCTAACATTTAGTACGCATGAGCTAGCAACAGGCCCTCCAATAGTGACTTCATTAGAGGGCGATAAGAAGGAATATTTATTTATTGGATTATAGTATTCTCTATGGATTCCAAGTTTTTCAATTTCATCTATCCATGTAACACCACTAGTTCTAATATTCTGAGCAATTGCCCCATCTTTCTCAAACAATATTACTTTTGCCCCAGACCTGGCAGCTATATGAGCAGCAGAGAGCCCAGCAGGACCCCCACCTACTACTGCTATATCATATTTTACCATATATTTTGTATAACGTCATCTACTATCTAACGATCATTTATTAAGTTTAAATAGACTATAACAACAACCATATTTTGAATTAACATAATCAAACGATTTTAATACTATCCAAAAGTTATAAAAACACAATTATGAATTACGAGCAAATATTCTACTTATAATATTACACTGATGAGTATCTGTTACGAATGCAAATCCTAATCAAACGATTCCTCGTGTCATACCTAATCACATAGAATAGATTAATTTCATCATATCACCCAGCAGTAAAAGAGATATTGCTAAATCTCATATATGGTAAGATAGAATCTAAAAGGAGTTTTCTATCCTTTGATATACCATTCAGATTATGCAATGCATCAAATAAATTTCCAGCTACCATTACTTCTTTAACAGAATGCTTTATTTCCCCGCTTCTTATATATTGACCACCTTTTACCACTCCAGAAAAGTCGCCATTTACAGGATTTACATTTCCAGAAAATCGATTAATTAAGATACCCTTTTCTATTTCTTGGATTAATTTTTCTGAGTGGAATTTTCCTGCGTTAATTACAATATTAGTACTTGACACCATAGGAGGAGACTTAGCCGTCCCACCTGCATTACCCGTGCTTTCGGTATTATCTTTATTGGCAGTATAAGTGCTATAAAGAAATGTTCTCAGAATCCCATCTTCAATCACAAGATTT
>JAICSL010000088.1 GCA_025936955.1 Nitrososphaeraceae archaeon | reverse complement strand
GATTTTTTCCATATCTCGATCTCTTCACGTAGGTATTAATAGATTATCAAATTCAAGCATTCTATCTACATATAAAACAATACTTACCTTCATTTTGGATAAATATCAATGTATGAGAATATTAGTAGTCAGTAATACTAATGCACAATAACTTATTCAGTCCTCTGCCGATCGAGTTATCGGATTGTTTCGCACTTGAGCATCAATATTTGACAGTAATTTAATGAGATCAGATTTGTGAGAATTTATGTATTGCTGACCTTTGTCTTTCAATCGTATTTGAAACAACCTCAGATCTCTATGTTCATCAAAGAATTGCTCAATCATCGCATTTCCGTGCTTAGAAGGATTGATAAGCTGATCAAAGTATGCTAGAGTTGAATTGACGTCACCATTTTCTATGGAATCTTTAGCTTGGCTAAGAATTTCGCTGATTTCTTTTAATTGCTGTAATGGTGCATAAACTTCTCTTCTCTTTCCAAGGAAATTAGAGCGTTTGGTCATCCCAACTTTGTCGACAACGTCCTTGCTAAGCTCATAAAATTCCTCTTTACTAGTGAATGTTTTCTTTTCCTTTCTTATTACCAATCCTTTCATAGATAATCGCATGATTGCATCCTCAACGTCTTCTCTACGCATTCCTGTTATCCACACAATTTTTCCTACATATTCATACCCTTGCCTTATAGATTCTAAGATGACAACCTCAATAATTCTCCTAAATCCCTCTTCCCCTCTAGCATTTTCAAAATCTCTGTCACTGACTGCTTTCTTGGCATGTGAAATATCTATTTCTATGGAACGTTTCAGAGATTCCATACCATCATCCACGTTACCCATCAATGTCAGGTAACATGCCTTATTATACCAAGACATACCATCATTAGGGTTGATATCAACTGCCTTTTCAGCTGCTTCTATAGCCTTGTCATAATTCCTTATTTTATAATATGTAAGACCCTTAAGGTTCCAAGCCTCAGCATTATTGATATCTATTTCAATGGCCCTATCATATGAAGCGAGGGCATTCTGATTCTCTCCTAAATGGAAATGAGCATATCCCTTCTTAATCCATGCATCAACATATTTTGGATCAATTCTTAAAGCAAATTCAAAGCTGCGAATGGCATCTTCTAATCTTTCATTCGCCATATGATTGATGCCACTCTTAAATAACTCACGTTTCTGAAATTCTGAGTCATTGTCATGGCCAGTTTGTTCAACGTTTTCGGAAGGTATCTCTGATTTTCTACTAAACTTCCTTCCAATGAATCTGCTCATAAATGCATTTGGTGTTATCGCAGTTAAATAGATTCTGGACTTGTTTCTAAAAATGGCACTAGGAAGGGTTATGTAAGTAAAAAGAAGCTAATGACACTAACCAATCATGAATGTAATAATGTAGATTCTATTGACCATAGATTTTGATATACTATGAGCTAATTTTCTATGAGTTGATAATCTATGTGGATAATGTACACTAAGGAGAATTTGTGGCGAGATTGGTCTAAAGATGTGTTACAATCGTACTATGATTGTAACACATTCTGGTTACTAAAAGATATCTTAGCTACTTCTCTGGGTTATTTTATGCCAACATACTAAATGAGAGAATTCGAAATTTCCTGCGTGCTTCCAGATATAACGGGAGTTATTAACAAGGTTCGTATTTGGGATGATATATTCCGTGTACAGGAAGTTGTTACGTGGATCTTGGATAAAAGGTATCGCTTCTACTCTTATAAAAGAGGACACAAAACATATCTGAAACCAAGAAGAACCAATTATAGCGGAAGATTGTATCTTACTACAGATTCTAATGATAAAAGAGAGAACAATCTAGACTGCTTACCCTCTTGCAGTCAGTTTATGGATTCTATTCTATTAGTGTTTTAAATACTGAGAATTGTTGTTCAAAAGTATGAAATCATTGAAACATTACTAATATCAGAAATAAGTGGATCTTATGTGAAGATGTGATTTAGACCCAATTACCTATGACGCCATTGGTTTGTCAGAATAGCATCGAGGAATAATTACTGGTACCTAATAAATTATTATTTAGTGGAATATTCAAAATAAAAAGAGGAAACTTATCAGGATATCCTGGAATAAAAATGATTAAAAATAGTTAGTTAACATAGAGTAGTAATGTTATAGAATGTAGTAACAGTTTAAAATTTTTTAATATGACATAATTAAGAAAGGAGAGAGCCCTCCTTAATTGCATACCGCTTTTGTTTATAGTTTGGGTTTGTTGTTTTCTGTCTGAATTCTATTTTGATTGGATATTGCATTTAAAAACTCTTACTTAACCTTTTTATTATTGTATTTGAACTCTTTTTACAGATAAATAAAAAATAATAACGAATAGAATTGATTGGTCAGTTTATGCCGTGCATCTTACTTATTGTAGCATTTGCTAATGGTGTTACGAGACTAATTCCTATTCTACCTGTAATCAATGCTGCTAATACTGCTACAAATTTGTGCATTTAAATCACAAAAGATGTTCCTAGTATATAGCATTAGATAAGAAACAATTATTATTTTTCAATTGATAATTAGTAAAGAAAATGAAGGATTAAGAAAGTTTCAAAAGTAGATGATCTTATTTTTGAAATTCAAGTATAACCCCTGTTTTGGGATTATAATCAACCTTATATTCTTCCTTCTCTGAAATTGGTATTGATTCTAGCTTGCTATATTTACATAAAGGACAATTGACAATTCTTGTAGTGTTGGGGTCATCTACCATACTTGTGTATGAGGATGCGCACCAAAAACAGGATTGACATATCAAGAATTGTATTTCTTTATTGGAACTAGTATGATAACGGATATCTTCTAAAAATATGCTCGACATCTGTGCATATAGATGTCATCTAACAAAAGGGTATATAATATATTTATGAACTCTTTCTACATTCTACATTAAAAATCTATAATATTATTACCAAACCTAATTTGAGAAAAATTATAATCCAGATTACATTACTATTATACCTAATAATCACAATGCTGTTACTACTGCTATATTGCTACTGTTGTGGTTTGTAACAATAGGTTTTACCTGTAACAATACCATATAAGAGATTCTTGTTAAAAATAACTTGTTGTATCGATTTCCTGACATCCACCAGGACATTATATGCTGATCTTAAGAAATCATATGAAATAATTAAATTAACATACCAGCGAAGAACAGGTATCAAATAAAATACAAGAGGATGACAAGCATCCAATATTAGCTATTAAGAAGCATCAGAAGTAGTATTGCTTGATAGCATTATTAGTTCTCCAAAGGTTTTACCACCATCTGTAGATGCTTTGAACATTATTTCATCTTTTCCTGTTTTGTTAGACCACCATGCTACGTAGACATTCTTGTCGCCAGATGTAGCTACAGGTGCTGCTTGTTTTAACGGCGCTCCGGCACCGGTGCTCTGACTTCCTATCGCGTTTGCTTTTTGAACTGAATATGTTATTGCTATTGTTCCTGCTAAAGACACCGCAAGGACCACTGTTATCATAGATGTTAGTTTTGTTGGATAACTTATGTTCGTATTCTCTAAAAATCTTCTATATAAGGAAAAACTCATCGGGTAAACATGCTACAACTAACAACAAGGGACTAAATAGCTGTGAATAAAAGCTTTTTGAAATAAAAATGAATCTAGTTATGACTTTATCTTTCCAGAATCTTACATTAATTGAGTCCTAACTTCTAGCTTGGATACTATCGCTTTAAATTGATACGGACTGAGCATTAAACATACTTTTTTCGTTGCTCTAGCGATTATTAAACTAGATCTAATTATAATTATTGGTAGCATTTATAAGTAAATTTATAAATCATCTTGACTGTCGAAAGAACATAAAGATAATGAATACTCATAGAATTGCAGAGGATAAAGATATAGATATCTTAGATGCTGATACGATTGATCACGGTCTTGAAGAGGATAATGTAGTAGAACTTACACAGGAGGATAGTTCTTCTTCAGTTGATCCTAATCCCATTACCAATACAACGGAGAAAAATGAAACAGAGATAGTTTCCGACTCAAAATTTTTCGCCATTAGAACCACCGGGGGCCAAGAACACATCGTTGCTAATATGCTACAAAACAGAGTTAATACCAAAAAAATAGGTATCCGTTCAATTTTATCACTTGATAGCTTCAAAGGATATATCATTATTGAAGCTCCTGACTCAAATGTTGCGTATGAAGCATTGTCGGGAATTCGACATGCACGAGGTCAAATTCGTGGAGAGTTACCATTTAAAGATATAGAAAGCTATCTTATTAAAAAGCCCGTTGTATCTGAACTGAATATTGATGACATTGTTGAAGTCATTGCTGGCCCATTTAAGGCTATGAAAGCAAAAATTACGAGAGTTGATTATGAGAAACAAGAAGCTACAGTAGTATTATTAGATTCTCCATATCAGATCCCTGTTACGGTAGATGCGAATTATTTAAAAAAACTGATGAGTTAGTGTATGAGAATCTATTTTAGCTACTATCCTATTACAGCACATTCATTGAATAGTATTCAGCTTCATAGCCTAAGAATAATTCTAATTTAATGATGTAATATATGTTCATCTCCTTTTTAACAAAAAATAAATGTGCTATAATATATAAGATTAATCATACCTGCAATATCTATGGTTTTAGACGATTTAGCTAGAGGATTATTAGAACGAGAAATTGATTTAGCAATAAACGATATACCTGGGCTTATGGCCCAGTATCGATTGCCAGAGATGAAGTCAAAGTTATTGTATAAAGATGAATCAGATTTTGTGCTAGGTTTAACGTTTGGACGAATCCTTTCTATGTATGGTATAAATTTTAGAATAAAATATAACAGAATCCTAATGAATGAAGAAATCACTGAAATGCATCAAATTCTAACTAAACGAACGATAGAAATACGCGAAGCCATGTTCACTAGCGGTTGAAAATCTTTAGTCGTAATGTATAGTGGATACTCTAGTGACTAGAATATAATAAAAGAGGGCGAAGGCTAAATTGAAATTTTACCAATTATTTCTTTAACGAATAAAACTAAGGAATAACTACTTCTACAGATTCTATCCTGACCTTCCAGCATTATATTACCATTCACTTATTAGCCAAAAATATATAGAATCAATGGATGAAGCATGGTTGCGCTCTAATTGTATTAGGTACGGTAATTCAGTCTATTTAGACGCCAAACATAGCTACTAGAACATGCTAACACGGTGGAACCTCGTTCAGAAATTTGCTAACCCACTACAACAACAATCATTTCAAATAAATTCTCCATAGAATAACATAGAGTTGGTCGTTAGCCAAATTATTTCTTTTTGTATGATTTATTGAGAATATATGTGCACAATATTAGGATGAAAATGATATCTCTATGGCAAAAAATCCGAAGAGAAGTATAATACACGGCTAATTAAAATAAAAAAAAGATGCAAGGCTCCAGTAAAATTTGCAATAGAAATGAATTAATTACCTCCATAATTTTTTCCTGCATAACACAGTCTTTTAATACTCCAAAGAAAAAATAATGAATCAAGCATAAACGTAGGAATGGAAACACATGACCACGATAATTCCAAGAGATGCCTACTTAGTATCAGAAGTTGGTATGGAAATAGTTGGTATTAGACTCTTCTTCCTCTTCTTCCGCCCGGCTTTCTAGTAGTATCATGAGGAATTGGAGTAACATCATCGATTCTACCTATCCTAAAGCCTGCTCTGGCAAGTGCTCGTATTGCTGCCTGCGCTCCAGGTCCAGGAATTCTTGGACCAACACCGCCCACGGCTCTTACTCGAATATGAAGAGCATCGATACCCTTAGTCTTGGCAACATCTGCTGCTGCGACTGCGGACTTCATCGCTGCATATGGAGAGGATTCATATCTGTCTGCGGTAACATGTCTTCCGCCTGAACTAAAGGAGATTGTTTCTGCACCACTAATATCTGTAATATGAACAAGAGTATTGTTGTAACTACTAAATATATGAGCTACACCCCACTTATGCTGAGTGATTTCCTCTACTTCAGACATGAATATAATTATTGGTTTATGGGTATTAAATACCTTGTTGAATTATATTAGAATGAATGAACATAGCCAAGATCGTTAAGAGATGAATATCTACTATTAGGATTGCTGGCACTGCTCTGTTCTTTGACAAATACACTGCCATTTCCATTTTCTACCTTTCCAATTACTATTAGTCTTAATCTTGATTTTCTTGCTATAGTTTTTGCTTTTGCCAAATGAGATCTAGAAATGGTTGCTATTATTTCGTATTCTTCTCCACCATAAAAAACTAATGATTTCGTATCTAGATGATTACGTAGCGCGAAATCTTTGATGTCCTTTGTAAATGGCACGTAATTTATGAAAAAATTAACTTTGCTCTGCCTAGCGAGTTCATAAAGCGAACTTGCCAGACCATCACTGGAATCTATAGAAGATGAAAAATACCTTGCTAGGCACAGACCGAATTTCTGGCGCGGTTTGGGCAACAGGACAGACATAACAGCTTTTTCTCTAAAATTCCCTTCAGCTTTCATATTCTCATTCAATATTTTCAATCCCGAAGCTGAATAACCAAAATCCCCTGATGCAATTACCAAATCCCCTGGTTTTGCACCAATTCTTTTTGGCAAAGGATCACGATTGTTTTGAAATCCTATCATAACACAATCGATTATAAGTTCATTCGATACATTCGTATCACCTCCTACAATTTTGACCCCAAATTCTTTTGACGCTAACTGAAAACCAATAATTAGATCTTTTATTTTTGGTCTTGTATATTTTTTTGGGATCCCTATGGAAATCATGGATACATATGGCATTACTCCTTTTGCAGAGAGATCACTAATACATGCGACGAAACTTTTTCTTGCGATTTGCCATGGTTCCATTTC
>JAICSL010000168.1 GCA_025936955.1 Nitrososphaeraceae archaeon | reverse complement strand
CATATGAGATGACACTCCACAAGAGAGCTACGCAGAGTCACTTTAAGCAATAATATAATAAGAGAATAAATTTATGGAAGATTCGTCGAGTCTACGTTCTCGAGTTCTGGGTTATGAAGAAAAATTCATCTGTCCAATCTGTTCCGAGTCTTCTGGAAGACATTGGAATTTGAAGCGGCATATCAATAAAAAACATATGGGAACTTGTAACCCCATCAGGAACGAAACATCATTTCATCAATGGCATCGATCTTCGCCATCCTCTAGTTTTCAGGCTGTGCCAAAATCATTATACTACTAGTATACTAGCTACACAGGGTGCTTTTCGTATTTGTGACAAGAAGGCCTTATCGAATTATTGGTTTATAAAACGCCAGGGGTTTATTCCTGCCACTTTCTCTCAGCAATAACGTACATACACCTAATTTGCTCACTATCATTGATTTTGGTGCGAGTTGAATTGTAACCTAAAGCTTTCATCTGTTCTGATTGTTTATTTTGTCCACTCTGGTGAAGGTAATTTATTGACTACTGATGAATTTCTGTTGCTTGCTTATGGATTTCTGTTTGCTGCCTTAGTTCTCAATTGATCGTTTTGTGATGATAAAAACATAATATGGTATTTGTTTCCAGTTATGAGGACTCCAGAGTAGTATAGGCTTCCAAATTATTTGGCTCGAAGTATACTTCGGAATTGTAATTGGTTACACTTATTAAGCAACTATTGAGTTAGTCCGTGCTGGATTTAATTCGTATTCTGGCAAACAGCATAGATGACTGGGAGATTATTTGCCGATCGATTCACTAATAGAGTGATCAGAACGTTACTCTTTTAGCAGACTATGTAATATTAATTAAGAAGATCCAGACTTCTAGAAGACAGATAGCCAATTTTCAAGCTCAATTACAAGTATCGTAACCGACAATTAGCAGAATAGAAATATAGGTGATAGATGATTATTTACAAACAAAATATTTGAGGAAATATCGAATTCCTTCAGCTAACTATCTTGTTTTCATTTAGCGTTTCTTACCCTATCCACATTTTCCATCATCGTTGTACATTTCTTTACCGTAGACCAGGAGGCCTTATATGCAATTTCTTACAACTTTGTTTTTACCACTGCGTCTTTTTCAAGATCCTTATATTTTCTGGATGAGCTGGAATGAGCTTTATTATAGATATTTTGTTTGCGTTTTTTGGTAATACATCCTTCTACTTCTGCGTTCTAGTAAACGATTTTGCATGACTTTTTGTTTGCCTACCTATTATTTGATATCGTAGAGTTGCTGCTCGTTGGTTTCTTGTTATTAGTAGAACTTTTCGCTGACATTTGTTTTCGGAGTCAATTCGGATGTCGATTAAGTTTCTTACTCGTTGTTCGGTCCGATAATGTTGTTAGTCATCCTTCTTATTTAGCATATTTATTAATTATTGATGACCGGTAGGAGACTCCCCGTAAATAGCGTTATGTCGAACCACATCATTAAAATATAGAGCGTCATATATTCACACGTGACTAGTTTATAATGTCAGAACATCAACTGATATATTTATATGTGATTACCTTGTTATAGCATCATACGTGAAAAGAAGATGGTTCAAACAATAACAACAAAGGAAGCCTGGGAAAATGAAGTACTGAAGTCAGACATACCCGTTTTAGTAGACTTTTGGGCAGAATGGTGTGGTCCTTGTAGAATGGTGAGTCCTGCAGTCGAGCAATTATCAAAGGCCATGGAAGATAAAATTAAAGTGGCAAAAGTGAATGTTGACCATAACCAAGAACTAGCAATGAAATACGGTATACAGTCAATTCCTTCATTAGTTCTCTTTAAGGAAGGAAAAGAAGTGGGAAGAAAAATTGGGGCGGCACCTAAGGAATCATATCAGAAATTCGTAGAAGAATCATTATCTATGAAGTACTAATAACCTTTTAGAACTCAAAGAACACGATGATAAGCAATGACTATTTACCACTAACTTTTGAGCTCCTATAAATACACAAGGATTGAAATAATAAGTATCATTCTTTGGTATTTATCCGGTAACTCAATGAAAATGAAAAAATTTACAAGTTCGTATTTCATAAATAATTTGTTATTACTTGTTAGGTAAATACGAGTTCTACGTTGATTACCCTGACAATATGTGAGTAGAATTTTGAAGCTCAAAGAGAGTATTGGCTGATAAGGTTGAAATTTAGGGTTTTTTTAATCAATAAATTATTGATAGAAATGAGACAACAAATTTAGAACGGTATAGATCAAAATTAAGAGTTTGTTTTTCGTTTAATACGTGGATACACATTAAAGAATATTATATCATACAAGTCCTAGGAGTTCTTCATCCTTACTTTTTACTTGAGTTGATATCTACCAGTAGCCTATAAATTCTATTCTGCCTATATAATCACGATGAATAAGGATTTTAATACGAATCAAAATATAGAGAATCAACAGCAACAGCCAGAACAATCTGTAAGCCAGTGGGCTCAAATGATAGGACAAGTAATTGAAAAGTTAACAGGCACAAATATGTCTACAACAATCAGGTTTGATAACCTAATAGTTGACGTTCCTAAAGCCCAAGGTCCAGGTGGCAGGGATTTGGGTGGAGCTAAATGGACAATTAATGGAAAGGTAGTTTGGACTACAGAGTCCCATAAAGCATAACATCGTTACTCTGTGCAGAGAGAAGGGGAATTGGTCTTTGTTTGCTGACAAACATCTTCATATCGAGAAAAATGATGAAATAGTGGAATTGCTGACAACGACAATGAAATCTGCAAAAGCTGGTAGCATCAGAATAGATATAAAAGGTCGACCTTCGGTAAAAATCGACGTCGATAAAGACAAAATTCTGGTCGATCTATTGGAACCAGTCCTTTTCAAGAATCCTCAAGATGAAACAGGGTTGTTGGATAAGTTAAAAACTTCCAAAGAATTTGCTGACATGCTAAGCGCGAACGATTTGACTATATCGTTACTTAGGAAGGGAAAAGAGGCAATAACATTAGGAAAGGATGCTAAACCGACATTATCAAGGCTTATAACAAGGAGTAGTCATATCCAGATTGACAATATTAAAGAGACTGCGCATTTAAAAGGTGAATTTAAGGCAAAATAATACTTTGATAATAGAATAAATGAAATTAGCATATTCATTAGTCTAGCATTAACCAATGTAATCGCCTAGTCTCCTAAATGAACTTGTCATAGGTTGGACTTGAAGGGTAGTAGTGCAACACATCAATAGATCATCGTTTTCACATTAGTTTTTTTCTTTCTCACGCGATTCTATTTGATTTATTAATTCTCTATAGCATTTCGTCGGTCAGCACAGAAACCAGTTATCGCATCTATATGAAGTAATGTGGAATTTTAATATCAATCTTTTTGTGATAGTTTTTGGTGATTCATTCATAACAAGGTTTAGTGTTTACCAAAAGAATCAATTATGGCATACCCTTTATTTGAGGTCTAAAGAATTTAACATTATACCAGTGATTCGAAAATGAAACCTGAGTCTTTTGGCACTATCTAAATTCACAAAAGACCCTTATTCTATATTTTCAGCATCTTAGGAGTTGATTCAATTAACTCGAACACTCCCGAATGAATATTTAAACCATATCCATCAGCAACACTATGACCTTTCATCCAAAATTATAATAATTTTATTGCTTAACTTTCCTTATAGTGTAGTTCCAAATTGTGGCAGTGGAGAGTTACATAGTCCACAACCAAACATAGGTAATCTACCATATTTTGGTATATCGTCAAATGTACCCAAGATTATTCTTCCTTCCTCCTGTTTCGCAATCATACTGATACTCTCCTTCTCTGAAAATCCATAGATTATTGGTACGATTTTGACAACGGCTTGACAAATATGACAGTATCCTTCAGATATTTTTCTCGGCTTATCTATATGATATTCCGAATGAAGTTTTTCGGCCTCGTCTTTTGAGATTCCAAAACTAGCGATAAGCCGATAGTTTATTCTGTAGTAGATTAAGTCACCCTCGTCATTTTCATTATTTGCTAAATAATAGTGATGTAAGTCTATTAATATTTGCTTGAGATCAGATTCAATGAAGGACGACAATTACATTAATAAAAGTATATCTAAATAAAAAGTTACACATTTTGTTCTATCTTATGTCATCATTAAGTTACTATGTTAACAAAGTGCAAGTCCTTGAAAATCTATAATGCATAATTTTGAGCAGTATCGAAGATTCATTGAGAAATAGGGCAGAATCCTTACACTACACAAATAGATGGATTAAGCAAGGCTCGGACGATCGTGTTAATGGCACTAAGGAAGAATGTGTAGTTTTGTCATCTAGTCATACAAATCCCATCAGTTCGACTTCTCTAAAATAATTGATATCATATATCTTATTATTTTTATAAAATTTGAGTCTGAAAATAATGTATAGTAGCAATTAAGGATTTGAACATATTGATCTTAGTGCTCAGAAAAGCAGCACACTTTGATATTAAACTTTACCTAGTTTCCGATTGATCATATTATAAATATCATCAATACATTATGAGACAATATATTAGAATACAGAAAATTTCTATCTAATATAAGAGCTCATCCAATTTATCGAATATGCATATTCCATTAACACTACAGTAACACAAAGAATCCAAATTTCTTATGGTTCTTCACTCTCCTTTTTTGGATATTGCAGTCATAGACTTCTATTGAGTTAAAGTCTTGTTCAGGCTTTAGAGGTACCCATAGTTGTGTAACTGATCTGTGAAAATTGCTTATTTGTACAGAT
>JAICSL010000052.1 GCA_025936955.1 Nitrososphaeraceae archaeon | reverse complement strand
TCAGCCTATAGCTTCCATTAGCGTTAATGCAGTTTGCAAAATATTATACGCCATTAAAAAAAATGCATGAACAGTATGATATTAAGTCCGACTTAACATAATTCCCCTAGTGGATGCCCCAACCATTGCAAATGCAAGAGTCGAACGAAATAACATATCGCATAGAATAGTTTTAACGGAAAGTTTGTTATCTTGGTTCAAAGTTTGTTACTGTGCTACCATTTTTCATGTTAACTTAATATTTCGATCATTTATTTGAATCATATATTTTGTTTTCGTAGTATTCGCTTCACAGAGGTACACAAAAATCTTTTCATATAATCCCATATGACATTAGGATGCGAACTGTGACGCACCCAGTTATAGTTATTATATATAGCATTCCAGAATGATGCAATATATAATCAAGTGGTTGAATAAAGGTAGATCTGCTTTTTGACCTAAATTAAAGTTCATCTCGAGTTAAGGTAAACACCATAAATTTATTCACGTCAATTAGGTTTCTTTCAGATATACCAAACAAGAATACTACTGAAATAGAAAGGCAATAGTTCCTGGGGTACATTATTGATTAACACAGTCAAATTGAACGCAAAAAACTAATAGGAATAGACAAATTTAAGAGTATGGATCGAAAAAATAGAGATAATAATATTAACACTATATTAAATACATCCGACTTATTTCACTTCAGAAAATTCTAACGTTCTCAATTCTTAAATATGGTCCATTAGAATCGATGCAGGAAATGATTTAACAGTTTTAGAGAATTGTAAGAAAGAATTTGCTACATACTATTCACAAGGCATTGCACCAGTTAATTCAGTCATTCTATCTGTATAAAGTACATAAAATTTCTAATCTATTATTTCTGTTTGGTTCATTAAATCAGAAATTAACGAACCAGAAGATATTTGATTTCAATTTGGGTTAAGCAAGCAACTGTTTGGATTGAATCATACTCTATAATGGCAGATAATAGAGTAAGATGTAATAATAATGAAAATCTACAACTCATTATATGGATAAAAAAGTGGTTTGTAAAAACTGTGGTGACCAGATTGGTGAGGACAGCCGTTCCAGGGATTTCTGCTCTGAACAATGTGGAGTAGAATATAGATTAGAACGCCATTGACTATGATGAATGTTTAGCTGGTCGTAACTGACGTCTGAATCTAGATAGAAAGTAAATTGAAATGCAGACTTAGTAACCCTATTAGAAGTATTCCCTAAATTCCGTAAGTATAGCATTGGAAAAACTGTCCCCGGTATAATAGAGAGAAGCCTTTCTTTCATTATCTTAAAAATCTCTCGATAAAGATCTAGACTAGATGCCATCAAAAAAAATGAAAGGCATCATAACAAACCCAAGTAGAGTATGCTGTTAAAGTTGTTACCTATAGTATAAATATAAAATGGCGTTAACCATTGCGTTGAAGATATTCAATTGAGGTAACGACTTGCTTTGATTTACAGGCAATTCTTATCCCTAAGCTCTAGCTTCATACGCATACCGTTTTTAGGACGCAGTGTAATTAACGGTTTCAATTCGACTTTGTGTTCTGGATCATGATGCATCTTCCATCTTTGGCAGATAGTAGATAATAGTAATATTCCCTCCATCCAGGCAAAGGGTTCACCCAGACATCCCCTGATTCCCCCTCCAAATGGGAAATAAGAGAATCTTGGAAGTTGTAGTTTGGCCTGTTTGGTCCAACGTTCAGGATAAAACCGGTCAGGATCAGGAAAGTATTTGGGGTTATGATGCATTACATATTGGCTCATTAAAACAATGGAACGAGAAGGTATAATGTATTTGTCAACCTTATAATCATTTATGGCTTGGCGACCTATAGTCCAGGCTGGAGGATAAAGTCTCATGGATTCTCTGAATACCTTTTCGGCATATTCTAATTTCGGGATGTCTTCGATGGTTGGAATTCTTGTATCTTTACCATTACCCAGTATAGACGTAATTTCCTCATAAAGCTTAGCGTCAACAGATGGATTTTGTGATAATAAATAAAATGTCCATGTTAAAGCGTTAGAAGTAGTTTCGTGACCAGCCAGAAAAATCGTCATTACTTCATCTCTGAGCTGAGAGTCTGTCATCCTTTCGATTCCAGCTTCTGAATCTTGTGCTTGTAGGAGAGTAAATAGCAAATCTGATTGTAAAACACCTTTTCTCTCATTATCACGATGTTCAGCAATCATGCTATATACAATAGAATCTAATTTTCTTTTTGCTTGTTGAAAACCTTTATTCACGCCGAGTATGGGAATTTTTTGTATCAGCTCGCCAAATGGCATCAGGAGACGATTAAAGTATTCGGCACAAATCAAAAGTGCATCTCCAACTTCGTCGCCCTGTTCTGGTTTAATCTCTGAACCCAAGACAGCCTTACTAATTATTGCTGCGGTCAGGTATATCATTTCCTTATGTATATCCAAGGTATTTCCGTCTTGCCATTGGTGAGACATATTTCCAGCAAAAGATGTCATTATGTCTCCATACTTCTTGATAAGATTAGGATGAAAAGCGGGCTGTATTATTCTCCTTTGACGATCATGATATCCTCCCTCACTAGTCACCAACCCTTCACCCAAAAGCCGCTTAGAAACCTGAAGACCTTTGCTTTTTATAAAATTCTTATAGTTTTTGATTAATATATCCTCTATATAGTCGGGATTGTTAATCAGATAAACATGCTGTCTTCCGAACTTAAAATGAGCAATATCACCATATGTATAGGCAATATCCATCACTATTTTGATTGGGTCATTTATGAATTCTCGTAATAACTTGTTAGGCAATCTTGAGCGCGGTCCTGGAGGATATTCAACAGTAACCGATGACTTTGTCATTTTACCTTCACTCTTTGACGGTTCTATATAAATAAAAGGGAAAAGAAAGATAATCACTCTTGTGATAGCTTACGATCGTAATTATAGGAAGCAGCCTATGGAAGGTGAAGGAAGGCTAGACAATAGAGATAAAATCTCTCGCTGACCCAAAAAGCGGTATTTTTACCACTTTATATTAGCTAGAAAAGAGGACCGGATTCCTTCTATTAATCGTTCCACTTTCAGAAGAAGTAAGAAGTATTAGTTCTCGATCAAAACGATAACAAGAACATTTGCTGCTGTTATTACTTAGACTAGTTATAATGATGGCGTTTATTATACGCTAATGTTTGGTCAAACATAACGATTATATATAAAAAAAATTCTAGAATAAACATTTAGGTTAATGTTTTTTTATGGAATATCTTATTCCAGGTTCTCCGATATTTTCATCTATCACCATGGAATCCAAGATGAATCATAAGGATTAATGTATTCTTACTCGTGGAGCCTCTTCATTTGTCGTTTGGTTTGGTTGTGCCCACTGAGTATTGAGGTATAATTTCAAGTATTGTTCTGCATCTTGCATTAGGACATATCAATATTACAAAATTAGCCTGCTCCTCTCTAATTCCAATAATCTGAATAGTTTCTGGTGTAAACGTATGTTTGCAAAATGGGCAGCGCACTTTTAGCAGTTTATTATGTTTTCCTTGTCCAAATATATCACTCCTTTCATTTTTTTTCATTTTCTTTTAATAACACCTTGCATAGAGATATACAATGCGTAAATAAAATAATCTAATTTTTATAAATTTAACCTGATGAAACAGTACATTAGACTAGATCCTTGCCAAATTAAATCGATAAGCCCGAATCTGTTCAAGTCCGGTAAAAAACTAAATGAATGATCTTTTGGTCTTCCTGCGGTGAAACTTCTATTATAGACAATGTATCACATCTGAAGCATCTACAATGCTGTCTGAATATTTTCCTTCTCTTTCATCATTAACAACTTTGAATTTTCCTCTGCCAATGTGTTTGATTTTTACTTTAATTTTCGAGCCATCCATCGATATCATACACCATGAAGCAGTTTTTTCCTCACTACTATGACCCATATGCGAATATAATGTGAATATCATATAAAAGATCTGATTATTTATTGTAAAGAGATAGCCTAGGATCATTACTTTCCTTAATTGTTGATTCTTCAATTACAGTATTTTTTGTTTATGATCACTGAAGCTTATTTTCAAATAGTCTCTGCTGCTCTTGCATCACCTCAGATAATGCGGATGTATATGAATTATCTTTTTAATATTATCGATTGTGCTTACAAAGAAATCTCAAATTTCAAACTGGAGAATATAATATAATAGAATGGTAATATGATAAGCTGGTCAAAAAATGCTAAGAGACGATCTTGTAATGCAAAAATCTTCTCTACACAATAAAGTAGTTAACTATATGACCCAAATGATGCTATATGCAGAGTAATCAAAAAGCAATATATGATTTATTTTGAATTTTGAATTTTAAACTTCAGAAGAAATAAGATAATAAGACAAATCTGAAGAAGAACAGGAGTGAAGTAGATAAATGGCAACAACATCCCTGGTTGATATTGGATATCTTCATGATGGGAACCAAATAAAGTGGAGAGCTAATGCTATGAGTTTAGTTAAATGCATTTGACCATTCTCTCATCTTTTCTACTTAATTGTTAACTGGGCTGTTATATGCGACTTACCTGGCGTTCCCATTAGACTCCCATATAGCGAAAACATTGTTTTCTGTGTCATGGCAAAGAGCGAAGTGACCCATTCCTGGTACAGCATGTTTTGGAACAAGAACCTTACCTCCGAGCTTCTCTACTTTAGGTGTGTATTCATCTAGTGATTCTACACCTATATAATTAATTAAATGGTGGTCTGGCATTTGTCTTTTCATTAAGCCGCCACCTAACGCTTTGTTTCCTTTATCATCTTTTGTTGTTATTATCCAATATTCAATTGGTTGATCTGTTGCCGCTGATTTTAGCTGACCCTTGTCTGTACCAGTCAATTTTTCTATTTTCCAGCCAAAGAGATCATTATAGAATTTCTTTGCTCTGTCAATGTCATCAGCAGGTATCTCAAAATGAACTATCGTAGGCAATTATTAATTCAATACTGGAACCTAATTGTGAGATAATAAAATCAATAATTCAAATTAGTTCATCTTTTGATAAATTATCTGTTAACTAATTATATTCTATTTATTAGAGATATATGATAAGTATTCCCGATATGAATTATCAAACAATTAGCAGAGAATCCAACATCATTAAGAGCTCCAAAAATTATAGTATTGGAGTTTAAAATAAAAAGCTATAAATGCGATAAGATTTAATATTTTACTCAATGTTCAAAAAAACCACAACACTATATGCAGTAGTCATCTCATCAATAGTTATTGGGTCTGTATTTGCTATTGGCTTTGGCCAACAAGCAGCATTAGCACAGGCCAACCAAACCAACAGCTCTAGTGCTAACCAAACCAACAGCACTGGTGGTAATCAGACTAGTAGCAACTCAACGACTGGAGGCTCAGGAGTGGTTAGTCCTAGCACTACAGGCACTACCGGTGGTAATGGCTATTAGATAGAATAGGCGGCAATGTGACAATACAGGTAGTGTAGAAAATAAAAAGATATTATTTTAATCTACCACATCTTTTATTTTTATTAAACCCTGAAATTCAAGCATTATGGAATTTAACTCAGCATTCGTCAAGATATGAAGCTCATATAATTACCGGTATTTTACTTCTATTCCTTCTATAACTTTGCATTATATATTATCCCATAAATTCATACGCAGACTCGAGACAGGCCAGAAGTTACCCGAAAGGAGCAAGTTTCCCATTAGTCTATCCACTTAACCTGTTCCGATCTAATCATCTATAGTACCGTAACGGTTGCTGTTCTTTTTGAGGCTGTAACTTCGGCTCATGATAGGTTTAGCTAACACCAGAATGGAATTGAAAACATGAGAGATAGTCTTAATTAGAAATGCAGGCAGCTGGATGAATATATCGGCTGATGAAAAGGTTGGGTGAGGAATGGTTTAGCTCAGCAGGCGCTAAGGCAAGCCCTTTGTACGACTAAATGTTGTTTTATTGGAAGTTAATAACAGAGTGAATAGGGGCTGCTTTTAGCCTATTATTAATTTGGGTAATAAGACCAGCATCTGCGAATACTCCAGTCACTAATATGCCTGCAACGAGAGATATTGCCGCTATAACAACAATCATAGATAGGTTAGCCATCTTACCTGTTAATCTAGAACTTAGAATGGTGCTTTTGTTAAATATATTTTCTTATTCGGTTTCCGCTAGCTTGCTTAGATCAATCAATTACAACTAACTTATCAATTGATAAGATCAACAAACCATGCGTTGGGCAGCAATACAAATAAAAAAATCATTAAATTCGCTATATTAATAACTCCAAATTCTATAATACAACAAATTTCAAATTAGTCGTGTCGGGTTACAAAACTTGTAGTATGATAGGGAAATAATTCAGGAAATATTATACACTTTCATACTATTTTTTAGCGTACTATAACAACCGTAGCTTTGTAAATGAATCAGCGGGCACTTTAATATCTTCAAATGCTCTAGGGTTAATTATCTTTGCTATTACTTCTAGCCCAGTGATCGTTCTAGGACCCGATTTACTAAAATATGATCGTGCATTAACTGCATAGACTTCATTATTTTTAACGGCGCGCAATGATTTCCATTTTTCATCGCTTTCTACAGTCTTTGCTTCTCTTAGTGTTCTATCAATATCAAAACCACAAGGCATTAAAACTATTTTATCTGGATCAAATTTCATAACTACATCAATATTATCGATACGGCGCGAAGGCTGCCCGTGTGAAGACAGGCCATTAATCCCACCTGCATACTCTACCATTTGTGGAACCCAATGACCAGCAGTGAATAGTGGGTTTATCCATTCGATGCAAACTACTCTTGGGTTATTGCTATCTTTTTTATTATGAAAGATACTCCCACTTCTATTTGTTCGTGGTCCGACTCTCATCCTTACATTGTCAATACGCTGTTGTAATGCTACTACTAGTTTACGTCCTTGTGTCACTCTCTCAACCCGCTCTGCTATATCCATTATACTTACCAAGATATCATCTAAATCATGAGGATCAAGTACGAGGATATCTGGTTTGTAACCCAATATGCTAGTAGCACGATCTATTTCCTTAGTAAATGGAGCACATACTTCACATACACCTTGAGAAATAATAAGATCCGGTTTTGCTTTTCTTAATTTCTCATCGTTTATTGTATATATGTCTGAGCCAGATTGCATTAGATCTGCAATTTTTTCATCAATTTCTCTACTATTCATTTTAGTAGAATCAAAGGAGGAATTTATTACTCTTGGTTTTGTATTTGCATCATCTGGGAAAATACACTCATGCGTTACACCTACTATTTGACTGCCTGCACCAATACTATAAAGTATTTCTGTAGAACTAGGTAAGAACGACACTATCCTAACTGAAGACAACACATAATGTAATGATAATAGATTATTTTAAGTTGTAGAAATAAATTACATATCGTCTAGATTAGTTATTTCTTTAGGATGTAGTGGATAGTTCAACATCAATTAATGCGAGACAATAACAACTGCAATATTCGAGATGCCAAAACCTTTCCACAAAGTTATCACTATCCCATATATGCAGCCACATAATTATTACTGGATCTTGTTTTAAATAATGAACTTGGTAATTGGACTAAAATACATCCGGTAACTTTGATGGTAAAGATTACCCGACCGCGTCAAGATCATACTCACGTTGTTTCATCAACATATCGTGACCTCTTTTATATAAAAGAAGTATAACCTTGAAATTAGATACATATCAGCAAATGTTGTCATTGTCAAATGCATTGAAAATTTACTCATAATGTCAAGATTGTTAGAGAATGATTAGAAAATTTAATTGATATTATCAAAAAAAACTAAGGAATAAAAAATTGTCCTTCTCTAAATGTGAAGACAAATACCCAAAACGTAGTCGCAAATATATTGCAGCATTTCTACCTTATCCAATCTGGGAGATTTTCCTCAAAATATAAGCATATACTAATTGAATGCTGTGAACTTCAAAGTCAAGTTCGCTACTATAATCCCGTTATATCATAAAGTCTCCTCTAATTTCCGAATTTATAAATATACAATTTGAATGATTACTCCCACAAAAAAATGAGAAGATGATAAACTGTCTTTAAAAGCATAGGAGAGTTTCGTGGCTGTACCTAAAATCAGCATACGTGTAGAACACAGATAAATGATAGCGACCTAAACCATCTATCAAAAGACCTATGGCAGAGATTATTTAGT
Source organism: Nitrososphaeraceae archaeon (assembly GCA_025936955.1). Lineage (GTDB taxonomy): Archaea > Thermoproteota > Nitrososphaeria > Nitrososphaerales > Nitrososphaeraceae > JAICSL01. Next base: position 339 of record JAICSL010000052.1, on the reverse strand, counting down.
TGATTCTAAACGGGGTAATGTTACTTATAATATTGAACAATATTCAATTAATTGTGTTAGGCTCATGCTTTTGTGCGGACCATATAATTTTTATTGATATGATTACCACAATAAAAGTTACATTTATCGCGATTTCTTTTCAAAAGACTTTTATTGATTATTTGCTCGTTATTCCAAGGATTTTGGAGACAAGATGGAGACCACAGGTAGTAACATGTCCATTGTTTTTATCCCTTTAAATCAATCGCCGGTTCTAACTACGACGAGCCTATCTACTCCTGACTCCGCCCCCCAAATCTCACCAGGTCGGCCAAGAATTTGACGTACATTGGCATTAGG
>JAICSL010000155.1 GCA_025936955.1 Nitrososphaeraceae archaeon | reverse complement strand
TAATGCTGTAAAGCGTTTGGTGACATTTCTAACCTCAAGTTTAGTCAATTGATTAACTATACTCCACTAATACGTTAGAGTGGAAGGTTGTAGGATTTATTCTTATTTCTTAACATTTATTCTTATAATATTTTCGAGGTTCCTGTTGATTACCTATTTTATTGGTATTTCGGATTGAAACTATTTCTTCTTGCAGATCCTGATTCAAGGAAAAACATAGGATTTCACGAGAATGTCACTAAAATCTGCATAATTTCACTAGGGGCCTCCAAAAAAGTTACAATTATGGGAATGATAACAAAAAATCGAAAGAGGATAATTTTTTCGCTGCATCAATAGATGTATTATTAGATGTGTAACATTAAGATGTGATAGCGATCTGGTAATTTGGCGGTCAAATCAATCGAGAATTTTCAGAATTTGATCTATAGTGGCATCGGTTTTGAAAGCTCCTGCATTTAGACTAGTTTTTGAAGCCCTATAGCCTGCAGTCGATAACTTATCTATAATTGTTAGTAGGGGAAATGAATTTTTTTTTAACTTCGATGCGACTTCGTCTGAACGAAAATAGTAGGGAATATCATCTATTTCATCGATACAAATACGAAGCAATAGGTGCTCTAGGTTATTTCTTCTATTAGAAGCATAATTATTCGTAGCATACTTTGACATCTTTTCTATGAACTCTTTATCAAACAATTTTTCGATCCATAATAGACCGCTTAACTTAAAACTACCTCCACATATATTACAGACTTCTGACCTACCGATCTCTCTCACGGTATTTCTATTTCCACATTTGTAACAATATTGAATGTATCCAATGTTTTGCTGGACTTTGTTTGCCTTACTGTGACTTGCAGCAATCTTTGCATATATTCTAATATAATTTAAATTTACATGAACAAAAAGAGGATGGATCGCAAGGCCTAAACGAGATGCTGTAAGGGCTATTAAAGACATCAAAATGCGAACAGCGGTTTCATTTGAGAACTGGTTGTTCAACGGTCTTCCGTAATATCTTCGAAAGCATACCTCTGGGTGGACGCCACTTAAAACTGCCGTATCTGTTGCCGTAACGGAGACCAAGCCTTCATCTTGTACGGCCCTTAGAAGACAATCTATATATGTTGAGGGACTACCGAACGGATCAAGATCGATCATAGTAAATCTTTCTCCATTTCGTATAGAATGTTCGACCAAAAATTTGCAGGTATCCTCTGTTGAAAAATTACATAGTCCAATTATGTGGTTAAGATCTGCCGATTTTTTTGCACAATTGATGGCAATGGGATTTATATCATTCAAGTAAATTTGTCTTACTCCTGGTACTTCAACAGCTACTCTCAAACCTCTTGCGCCAACTCCACAAAGCGCATCTGCGAACGTCGTATCACTATTCATATCTTGAATAAAAGCCTTATATGCCATAATGGATAAATTCCTATTCACTTTTGCCAAGGGATTAAAGAAAGCGGGACTTTTTGGTGGAACTCTTTGAGTCAAAGACTCTGGTGGAACCAATAACCTTGTTATGCCTTCAATTGTTTCAATGAATTTTTCTTCGGTCATAGTTATGGCACCTCTCCCTTATCTATTCATGAGATTTGCTAGAGTGATTAAAATACCTTCGAATTATAAATACCCGTAGTGTATTGGGATAAACTCATCGGTGGGATCGATGAAGCGGGACGAGGATCAATCATTGGACCTCTACTGATAGCAGGTATTAGTATAATGAAATCTAAGATTCCAAAATTACTTAGTATAGGCGTCAAAGACTCAAAACTACTCACCCCAAAGGCACGAGAAAGTTTATATCAGTTTATTATTGACATTGCAGATTCAATTTGTGTTTATAGAATAGAATGCGACGAAATAGATAAGAATGTCTTTTTTAAAAACTTAAACAAAATGGAAGCAGAAGTGATGGCTATAGTCATCAATAATATTCAGGCCGACCCAATTTATGTAGATTCCTGTGACGTCAATCCGCTTAGGTTCAAAGAAAATATTGAACGTCGTATCGCTTTGAGTCGCAAGTTATACTGTTTGCATAGAGCTGATGTCTTAAATGGAGTAGTAGCGGCAGCATCCATAATAGCTAAAGTTGAACGAGATCGTGCTCTTCAAGAAATTCGCAATATCTATCCTGAGATAGGGAGCGGTTATCCCTCTGATAGTAACACAATGAATTTTATTAAAATGTGGATCGCTAGATATGGTCAGGCCCCACAATTTGCGAGAAAATCTTGGAAGCCATTAAAAAATATGCTCCAGAATTACATATAATCAGTTAGGTTTGAAAGTGGCGTGTATCAGAGCGTGATCCTTATCGTATGGTTCCAAGTTGATTATTTGGTCAATATGAAATTCACTTTTTTCGAGTTTTTTCGCCTCCTGAATTATAACCAATTTGGGATCCATTGTTACATCTATGCTCCTGGTCTTGATTACAATAAGCAAAGCACCCTGTGGTTCTAGATGGGCATTACAATTTCTTACTGCAATTTCGGTTTGGTCAGGCTGAGCAATATCGCAATACACTACATCAACTCTGTCAAAAATTGCAAAATATGATTGAGGTTTCCTTGCATCTTCTAATATGGGAATTACATTTTTCCTATGTATTGCAACATTTTCAATTAATTCTCTTCCAACCCTAGCTGCCGATTCTACTGCAAAAACAATGCCGGAAGTTCCTACAATGTCTGAAATGTGACTGACAGTTGTACCAGTGGAAGCACCAAGATATAGTACTTTAGCTCCAGAGAGTATCGGGAGTTTTCTTAAGCCATTTTTTATTCCGGCAGCCAGTTTACTTCTAAATAAATCCCAGATGCGATACTCTTCTCCATCATATCTGATTAATTTTTCCCCATAAACAGTATTGCCCCTAACAAGATTCAATGTTGCAAGTTGTTTTTCATTCCCAACTGTGATCCAATTCCAAGGGTCAGAATATGATTGCTGACTATCGTCATCACTAAACGACATAAAGTAGTATATTCTAAAATTGGTATAATATTTATGTTATACGAGTAGTGGTTAAAATAGATCTGAACTATTCTGAGTTTAAGAGTCTAGAAACGTCTTCTTCTAATCTGTTTTTTTCCTTTTTTTGCCTTTTTTGAATATTTATCTCTTTTAAAAGCGGATTGTCGGTATCCGTCTCGATGCCTATATTCTCCTTTTTGCATGGGTGCCTCTTTATACTTTTCCCGAATTTCTGCAATTCGCCTATTTAGACTGTCGGAAACCATTACTTCCTTAACACCTTTACGATAGACATCTATTCTTGCAGATATTACTAGTTTAGATGCTAATGCCCTTGCTATTTTTCCTCGCTGCCATTTTGGTGCCGAATGAATTAATGGGTGCTGGAAAATTAGTCCATGTTTAGGCGGCCTTGCACCTGTTTTTAAAGATCGAAATAGAGCTTTTTCAGCCCCTAAAACCTGAATAGTGCTTGCCGGAAGCATCGCTAATCTGCTGATTCCTCCAGCTCTGGCAATCATCCGTGCCCCTATGGAGGCTGTAAGTAATTCTTTTACATTAGGTGCTGTAAGTTCCATGGCAGCTTCTATATGATCTGATACTTTGGTCCGGAGTTGTGTTTGAGTGATTACTTCTTCTGCTAATGTTTTGATAATCGCAAAATTTTCAGTAGTCATATCGCCTCCTTTGCTTCTTCTTGCAGCATCCATAATGATCTCTATTTTTTTATCCGGTATTCCTATTTGTTCTAATGGTTCATCAGCAATGCTTTCACGTAATCCAGTTTTTCTAATTATTTCAGCATAAGTCGTCAAATTCTGTACAAGATTGTCAAGTTCAGGAAAATGAAGACCATACCACTCTCTCATTCTAGCCCCAACCAGATTAATGATTTTATCCAATTCATCCAATGCGTTTATCGATTGTATAATATGTAGATCCATTTTTTCTGAAACCTCTTTCACCTTATTCGAAGATAATTCGATCGCAAATTCTCTCAAGGCTTGGACTGCTTTAATCTCGTTATCAAAAAAATTAGATTTTACGAGAATCGAAAGTTTTGATCTTTGAATTTCATAAATCTGGTCTTGTAACATCAATTCGCTATGCAAACCTATTTTTCTTAAGATATACACAATATTTGGATCGTTGGATAACACTGAATTAAAAGATTGTAATGTTTCTACAAAATGTTCAATCTCCTTTAGCTTTCCACCACTTTTAAGAAGTTGATATGATACTATTGCATTATCAAATTTTCTGGAGTTTATGAGATTTTTGTTTTCATCAAATATAGTTAGACCTAATTCAGTCATAATCAGCGAACAATTATTACTCAATGCATATTATTTCAGATATCAGCTATTAAAAAGCTATATTTTATGCCTCGACTTAGAAGATTTCGTACGTTAAATGTAGCCTAGAAATATTTTTCATGAAAGGAATAATGGCTTTTGGGTAGTAAACTGATTATTGAACAATTATGAATCTAAATATTTTGTTATATCCATTACAAAATACGAAATAATTTGATCAGCTCCAGCTCTCTTTAGTGAGACAAAAGAGTTAATTTTCCACTCCTCTTCGTTAATCCAGCCCTGCTTTGCAGCTGCCTTTATCATAGCATATTCTCCAGATACACTTTGGACCACAAGTGGGAAATCAAATTCTTTTTTTATCATATATATGAGATCAGTACATAACATCCCGGGTTTTATCATAACCATATTCGAACCTTCATTTATGTCAGTTTCTATTTCTCGCATAACTTGTCGTTTGTTTTCATAACCAATTTGATAGGATGATTTGTCTATCGCATCATAATTACCTGTTTTGTAAAAAGTTGCTGATCGGAATGGAGTATATAATGAGGACAACTGCTTAACAGAATAAGCTAGGATTTTTTTGTCTTCAAATCCATGATCATTTAACGTATTCCTTATTGAACGTACCTGCCCGTCCATCATCGATGATGGAGCCACTATGTCGGCGCCAGCTTCTGCATGGCTAACGGCAATTTTGGATAACAAATTTAATGAAGAATCATTATCTATATTATAACTGT